>CBJLVJ010000370.1:0-4377 GCA_966426465.1 uncultured bacterium
CACGAGTGGCGCGGACGCGCTGCGACGACTGGACGAGCACGACTTCGACCTGGTCCTGACCGACCTCCGCCTCGACGACATGGACGGGCTGACGATCGTCAGCCAGGTGTCGCGGGTTCAGCCGGATACCGTCTCGATCATCCTGACCGGCTACGCGTCGCTCGAGTCAGCCATCAAAGCCCTGCGCGAGGGCGCCTACGACTACCTGATCAAGCCGTGCGACGTCGACGAGCTGCGCGCTGTCGTTGCCCGCGGCATCGAGCGACGCCAGCTCGGCATCCAGCTCAAGGACCGGCTGGCCGACCTGGAAGCCGCCAACCAGACGATCCGCGACATGAATCGCGACCTCCAACGACGCATCGAGGCGGCCACCGCGGAGCTGCAGCAGCGGATGAGCGACCTGGCGCGCGCCAACGAGGAGATCGCCACGCTGTATCGCAACGCTCAGGCCCACGTCGAGCAGCTCGAGGAGCTCGACCGCCTCAAGTCGCGTTTCCTGTCGATGGCGTCGCACGAGCTGAAAACTCCGCTGACCTCGATCTCAGGCCTTTCGCAGGTGCTGCTGCGCCGCATGCGACGGCGCCTGGAGCAGGGTCGACCGGGCGAGAGCGACTGGGTCGACGAGCAGCATGCGCACGTGGATCGCCTGGAGCTGCTGAATTCGCAGACCGCGCGCCTCGGGCGACTCGTGGACGAGCTGCTCGACGTTTCGCGCATCGAATCAGGCAAACTCGAATTCCGCCTGGCGGCGCTGGATCTGGCCGACCTGGTAAGCCAGGTGGCCGAGCGCTTGCAGATGACGACCAGCGAGCACACGATCGAGCTCGATTTCGGGGACCTCAGCGACGCCACGATTACCGGCGACCGCGATCACCTGGAGCAGGTCCTCGATAACTTGCTGACCAACGCCATCAAGTTCTCGCCGGACGGAGGGACGATCCGCATCCGCCTTCGGCGAGACGGGGAGGACGTCCTGCTGAGCGTTCAGGATTCGGGCGTTGGCATCGCGACGAACCAGCTGCGCGCCATCTTCGGGCTGTTCTATCAGGCCGAAGATCCCGTGTCGCGGCGCACCGGCGGGATGGGTCTGGGCCTGTACATCAGCAAGGAGATCATTACCCGCCACGGCGGCCGCATCTGGGCCGAGAGCCAGCCCAATCAGGGCAGCACGTTCACGATCGCCCTGCCCCGCCGGGGCGCCCGCAACTCGGCCCCGCGGCCGCGGCGCACGCCCGCTCGCGCGCGCCGCTAGCGCTCGACCTGGACCTGGCCGAGGACCAGGTGGTCGGCCTGGCCGTCGACGAACACCGACCGCCTGTCGCCAGCGTACATACCCACCTCGAGCGTGTAGCTGCCCGGCGACAGGCCATCAGGGATGGCGATGCCGTAGTTGTCCTCGACCTGCTCACCTGGGTGCCACGAGGTCGTCGGGCGCAGGTTGTCAGCCGGCTCGGCGTCGCGTTGTGCGACCACCTCTGAGGCGCCGTCGAGCAGGTGCGTGAACACCTTCCAGCGATCGGACGTGGGGCCCCGCGAGGCACGCCAGACCAGCGTCAGCGCTAGCGTCTCGCCCGGTTTGACGATGCGCGAGCCAAGGCGGTACGCATCGAGCACGATCCCGTTGTCGAGCGCGGCGTCGACCTTCTGGGTCGCCACGTTCACGGGCCCGAACCCGACCAGCGCCAGCTGCACCGAGCCATACCACTCGTGTGTGGCCTGAAATCCGTTCTCCGCGAGCCAGCCCGAGATCACGCCGCGAGGATCCGCCTCAGCCATTGCCCACGACACCAGCCAGATGCGGTCGTGCTGAGCACGGATGGCCTCCAGGCGTTGCTGGGTGTCCTGCGGATCGATCGGTCGCTGGGCGGGCAGGCCGATCGTCGGCAACGGGCCATGGTAGTAGTAATTGAAAATCTCGACCTGGTTCGGCGCCACCAGCACGACGGCATCGCTCGGGCGCGCCTCGCGCTCGATCTCACCCACGAGGTCGCGGTAATCGTCGCGGGCCAGGCTCGGGTCGAAGTACTCGGCTGAGAGCGCCACGACCGCGGGCACGAGCATCACGCCGGCCAGACCTACCGCCACGAGCGGCTGGCGGGCGAGCCGAGTCAGACCCAGGCCGACCAGCAGCATCAGCCCAGGCACGCCCAGGACCAGGTAGCGCAGCTCGAACAAGCCCGACCTGATGCCGAGCGCGAGCACCAGGCCAAGTGGCAGCAGCCAGATGAGCAACGCCAGCGTGGCACCGTGCAGGTCGCGATTGAGCACCAGGCCGGTCAGGGCGAGCAACGTCAGGACCACACCGGTCCACAGGAACGTCTCGCCGTGGACAATGCCGCCACCGTAGGCCGTCAGGGTCTCAGCTGCCAGGCCAAGCGGTGTTCGCGGGCTCGTGTTCAAGGCGTGCGACTGCTGGTCGATGAACGTTGGCAGCCACGGCACGAAGCCGACCGCGATCGCGCCGTTCGCCGCGAGCCAGCGCAGCCACTCGCCTCGGCTGCGCGAGCGCCGCCACAACAACGTGTGCAGGTTGAGCGCCGCCAGCACGGCCACGCCGAGATACTGCGTATAGAGCGTGGCAAGTCCGGCCACCGCGTACAGCCAGTAGGTGCGGCGCGTGTAGGCATACACCGCCAGCAGCGCCAGCGCCGTGACCTGCGCGTACATGCGCACTTCTTGGGAGTAGTACACCGCGAGCGGGGCGGCGCTCAGCAGCACCGCGGCAAGCGTCGCCGCGAGCGTGCCGAACAGGCGCCTGCCGATGAGCCAGGTGAGCACGACGGCCAGCACGCCCCAGACCAGCGAAAGCGAGCGCAGCGAAACCTCGGAAGAGCCGAGGGCTTCGCCCCACGCTTTGAGCGTCCAGTAATAGAGCGGCGGGTGAGTGTCGAGCGCCGCGGCGCGCAGGATCTCAGGAAACGAGCGCGTCAGCTGGTGGGCGCTGATGCCCTCGTCGTACCAGAGGCTCTGTGCGTCGATGCGGAACGCGCGCAAGCCCAGGGCAAGCGCCGCCACTCCCACAAGCGGCCACCGTGGCACAAACTGAGATGGTACTCAGTGGTCGGCAGCTACCGGCCGCAAAACCAGGGCTGGCCCAGTTGGCCGAGCCAAACCGATGATCAACCCCGCCGCGAGCAGGCACAGCGCGCCCGCCGTCATGAACGCCACCAGGTAGTCACCCAGCCAGGTGTGCAGCGCGCCTGCGCCGAACGCGGCGAGCGAGCCGCCGAACTGGTGAGCCGCGAAGATCCAGCCGAACACAGGGCCGACGCGCTCTTTGCCGAACCGATCGGCGACGATGCGTACCGTCGGCGGCACGGTGGCCACCCAGTCGAGACCGTAGAAGACCACGAAGGCGGCGAGCGCCGGCACGCCGGCGTCGTACGCCGACGGCAGAAACAGCAGCGCGATGCCGCGGAAGGTGTAGTACCAGACCAGGAGCTTGCGCGGGTCCATGCGGTCCGACAGCCAGCCCGAGAGCGTTGTGCCGACGAGGTCAAACACGCCCATCGCGGCCAGCATGCCGGCGGCCGTGACCTCCGGCAAACCGTGCTCGACCGACGCCGGGATCAGGTGGACCGAGATCAAACCGACGGTGGTCGCGCCGCAGATGGCGAAGCTGCCGGCCAGCAGCCAGAAGTCGCGCACGCGCGCTCCCTCGAGCAGCGTGGACACGGCCAGCCCGAACGGATTGCGGCTACTGGCCGCGGGCGTCTGCTTCAGCTCGGGTAGCTCCTCGGAGCCGTATGCCTGGAGGCCGACGTTGCGCGGGTCATCGCGCATGAACAGCGCGACCAGCAGCGCGACCGTGACGGCTACCCCGGCTACCAGGGCGACGGCTGTGCGCCAGCCGGCGGCCTCGACGATGGCGGCCTGTTGCGGCAGGAACACCAGCTGGCCGGTGGCCGTGCTGGCAGCGAAGATACCGGTGATCAGGCCGCGGCGTTTGACGAACCAGCGCGTGGCTACGGTCGCTCCGAGGACCAGGGCCATCGCACCCGAGCCCAGTCCGACGAGCACGCCCCACAGCGCTATCAGCTGCCACACCGAGGACATCAGCGTGCTCAGGCCGACGCCCGCCGCCAGCGTGCCGAGCGCCACCAGCATGACCCGGCGCACGCCAAAACGGCTCATGAGCGCGCCCGCGAACGGACCACACAGGCCGAACAACAGCAGGTTGATCGACAGCGCCAGCGAAATGGCCGCGCGGTCCCAGCCGAACTCGCGCTCGAGCGGCAATACGAGCACCGCCCGCGTCGCACCAATGCCCGCCGAAGCGAGCAGCGCCAGGAAGGTCACGCCGGCGACCACCCACGCGTAATGCAGACCCCTCATCTCGCCTGTTCTCAACGCTCCCCCCGCCGCCCAGTATTCCCG
>CBJLVJ010000371.1:0-4368 GCA_966426465.1 uncultured bacterium
GGGGGCCCGAGTATTACGGGGACGAGCGGATGCTCGACGTGTATGTCCGGCGCGTACGCAAGAAGATCGAGCCTGACCCCAACGCGCCGACCTATCTGCACACGGTCTGGGGCGTCGGCTACCGTCTGGCCGAGGAGGCGCACAACGGCCAGGCCTGACGAGACGCGCAATCGTCAGACAATTGTCAGATAAGTACAAGGTCGGCGTCAGTCTGCCTACGGGCTCGCCGGCCGATCATGTGCGCACATGATGAGCCAAACCCTTTCAGGTCGTGATGTTCGGATCCTCGATGCGAAGTACTTCGATGGGCCAGACTCGCTGGCCGCCATGCTTGGCTTTCTCGGCGTGGAGTCGCACTCCTCCGGCAACGCGGGCGGCTACGGGTCCCACGACTCGGGCTGGCCAGAGCGCCTCGACGACAGCGCCCGCTAGTCCCGCGGGGCGGGACTAGGGCGCGTCTTCGGCGTCCGTTCGGCGCAGCGCCTCTAACTCGGTGCGAGCGCGCTCGAAGGCGGCTTCGAGCGCATCGACCCTGGCCGACGAGCCCTGCAGGTTTTCCTCCGACGCGGACGAGGCCTGGTCCTCGAGCTCGGCGCAGAGCTCCTCGATCCGCTGTGCGCCAAGCGTGCCAGCGCTGCCCTTCAAGGCGTGCGCGGCCTCCCGCAGAGCCCGGGCGTCATTCTCCTCGAGCGCTGTGCGAATGCGGCTGATGCGTGCCGGAGCGTCTCGCAGAAACAGGTCGATGATGCGCGTCACGGGGTCAGGCTCGCCCGGCACGCGATAGGCCCGCAGGCTGAGCAAGACGTGCGGGTCGACCTCGGCACGCGGACCCGACCAGCGCTCGAGGCGCGCTCGCAGCTCCTGCAGGCGTACCGGCTTGGCGATGTAGTCGTCCATACCGGCCGCCAGGCACCGCTCACGTTCGCCGCGCATGGCGCTGGCGGTCATGGCAATGATGGGCGTGTGCCGCGAGGTCCCTTCGCGACGTCGGATCTCGCGGCTCGACTCGAAGCCGTCCATGTCGGGCATGTGGCAGTCCATCAAAATCGCGGCATATGTGCTGCGGCTCAGCGCCTCGAGCGCCTCGACGCCGTTGGACGCCAGATCAGCGGCGTACCCCAGACGGGCCAGCATGCCGCGCGCGACGTGCTGGTTGATGGGAGTGTCCTCCACGACGAGCACGCGCGAGCGACCAGGCTCGATGGCGCCGATCGCGTGCGCCGCCGAGTCGGCGTGCGCGGGCGTGACGGGCGCACCAACCGCCGCCTCGATAGTGCCGTTCGCGAGGCTGACCATCGTGTCGAACAGCTGCGACTGGCGCACGGGCTTCGTCAGCCACGCGGCCGTTCCGACCGCCTCGGCGCCGGGCGGCAATGGCTCCTCGATGAGTGGGCTGAGGAACACGAACCGGGTAGACGCCAGGCGCGAATCTGCACGAACCTGTCGTGCGAGCTCCAGCCCCTCCATGCTCGCCAGGTGCTGATCCACGATCATGACGTCGAACGGGTGCCCCTCGGCCGCGGCGGAGCGAAGTGACTCGAGGGCTGCCGACTGGGCCTCGACCGTACGGATGTGGACTCCCCACGCCCTGAGGTGCTCGTCGAGGACGGCGCGTGTAGCGGCATTGTCGTCCACTGCCAGGACGCGCAGTTTGCGCAGGTGCGACGGTGGCGGGACGACAGCTGGGAAGCGCTGGCGGGCGAATCGCGCAAGGAACCAGAAGGTGCTCCCCTGGCCGGGCCTGGTTTCGACACCAATCTGTCCGCCCATCAGTTCGACCAATCGCTTCGAGATGGTCAGACCCAGTCCGGTCCCACCGTACTTGCGGGTGGTCGAGGGGTCGGCCTGCGAGAAAGGTTGGAAGATCCGCTGCGCCGCGTCAGGCGTAAGGCCTGGACCGGTGTCGGCAATTTCGAAGCGAATGAACATAGCGTCGCGCGCTCGCGTGGCGATGCGCACGCGAACGACAACTTCGCCGCGCTCGGTGAACTTGACGGCGTTCCCGACCAGGTTCAACAGGACCTGGCGGAGTCGGCCAGCATCGCCCAGCAGCCCGCGGGGTACGTCGCGGTGCACCAGGCAGACGATCTCGAGTCCTTTCGACTGGGCTTGCGCCGCGAACAGACCGACGACGTCCTCGGCCACGGCCCGCACGTCCAGATCACTGAGCTCCAGCTCAAGTTTGCCGGCCTCGATTTTGGCGGAGTCGAGGATGTCGTTGACGATGGCCAGCAGCGTCTCGCCGGAACGTCTCGCCGTGTCGGCGTATTCACGCTGGCGTGCGTCCAGGGGTGTGTCCAGCAGCAGCTCCACCATGCCGAGCACACCGTTCATAGGTGTGCGGATCTCATGCGAGACCATCGAGACGAACTCGTCCTTCAGCCTGTCCATGGCGCGCCGCTCGGTGATGTCCTGGAACGTGACGACAGCGCCGACAATGGCCTCTTGCTCCCAGATTGGCGTGCTGGTGTAGCTCACGGGGAAGGTGCTTCCATCCAGACGCTGGAAGACCGCGTCGCCCGTCCGGATGGAGCCGTCCCGCAGCACCGCGCACAATGGGCAGTCCGCCGGTGGATAGGTTGCGCCATCCGGGGCGGAGTGGCGGAGTAGCTCGTGCAACGGGCGGTCGAGCAACTGACCCACCTCGTGGCCTGTCAATGCCGCGGCCGCGGGGTTGACGAACGTGGCGTGCCCGTTGCACTGGACGCCATAGATTCCCTCGCCGGCGGAGGTCAGAATCAGCTCGTTTCGACGACGCAGCTCTTCCACCTTGTCGGCCGCCCACTGGCGCTCCGTCAGCGCGTCTTGCAGCTGGGCCGTGCGCTCGCGCACGCGCGCCTCGAGTGTAGCGTTCAGTGTGCGGATTTCCTGCTCCGCCTGCTTACGACTGGTGATGTCACGCAAGAAAGCGGTGAACTGAGGTTGCCCCCCGGTGGGTATCGGAGTGATGCTGAGCTCGACCGGGAATTCCGTCCCGTCGGAGCGCAATGCCGAGATCTCGACCCGCCTGTTCAGCATCTGGCCTTCACCGGTGTCGATGTAGCGGGCCAGGCCTCGCCGGTGCGCCTCGCGCAAGTGGGCCGGGACGAGGACGTCGGCGACGTTTTTATTCAGCACGTCCGCCCGGGAATAGCCGAACGTCTGCTCCGCGGCCGCGTTGAACTCGATGACGTGTCCGTCCTGATCGATGCTGACTACGCAGTCCAGCGCCCCTTCGAGAATGGCACGTTTGCGGGCGTCACTTTGATGCACCGCTTGCTCAGCGCGATCTCGTTCGATGAACTGGGCGATCTGCTGGCCGATGGCGGTGACCGTCATGATCAGGTCCAGGTCAGCTGGCCGGACCTCATTGCTGAACAGCTCGATGACTCCCAGCACCTCTGCGCCGGACTCGATCGGAAACGCAAACGCGCCGTGTAGACCCTCGTCGGCGGCCGCCTGGACTCGGTCAGTGGGAGGCGAATGCTCCGGGAGATCTGACACCGACACCGGCTGGCGGCTCTCCCACGCGCGACCGGGCAAGCCCACGCCGCGCTCGAAGGTGGTTTGCTGACAGAGCGCCACGAAGTCTTCAGCAGCGAGATGCCGCGCACGCCAGATGGCGTGACAGGAGAGCACGTCCTGGCGCGGATCCACGATCCAGAAGATGCCGAGCTGCCAATCGAAACCCTCGGCGATGGCGTGCAGGATGCCCGAGATGGCAACGTCGAGCGTTCGGGCGCCAGCCAGGGCCCAGCCAACGGCGTACTGGACGCCACGACGCTGCTCAGCCCGTTTGCGAGCCGTAATGTCGCGCACGACGGCGATATGCAGACAGTGCCCATCCAGGCGGGCCTCGCTGAGTGTGAGCTCGACGGATAGTGGCGAACCATCGCAATCGACGGCGGCGACTTCTCGCCGCTCGCCGATGGTCAGCTTCGACATCGCCCCTTCCGTGGCGGCTGCACGTCCATTGCTGGAGGTGGGGTGCAGAGCGTCGGGCAGCATCCGCTGGATGCGCTGGCCAACGATGTCCGACGCTCTGCACGCAAAAATCTGCTCGCCGGCGGGGTTGACGGACTGGATGATGCCGTTGTCGTCCAGCGTCAGGATCCCGTCCGCGACGCTGTCCATGACCGCGTGCACGCGCGTTTCACGCTCCTCGGCCAGGCGCGCCTGAGCGGCGACGTTGCGCGACACGAGCAAGCAGATCAAGCCGGCCAGCGCCGTGGCCGCCGCGGTCAGCCATATCGCTATCGTGCGCGTCTCCGCGTTGGTCGACGCACCAGCGGCTTGCAGATCAGTGCCCACCAGGCGTTTCCTGGTGAGGAACGAGTCGATAGCGGCGTTGATCGCCTCGTTCAGGCGCTGGTCGTCAGTCGCGTACGC
>CBJLVJ010000372.1:0-4350 GCA_966426465.1 uncultured bacterium
GCCGACGCGGAATACGACCGGCTCATGGAGGAGCTGCGAGCAATCGAGGCGGATCACCCCGAGCTGCAGTCGCCGGAGTCACCCACACAGCGCGTCGGGGCCGGGCCAGCGGCGGAATTCGCGGTCGTTCGCCACGGCGTGCCGATGCTCAGCCTGGCGAACGCGTTTACGGCCGACGCGCTGCGCGCCTGGCACGAGCGGATCACCCGCCTGCTTGGTCGTGAGGTGCGCGAGTTCACGATCGAGCCCAAGATCGACGGTCTGGCCATCATGCTGCGCTACGAGCGCGGCCGTTTCAACGTGGGTGCGACGCGCGGCGACGGCTTCCAGGGCGAGGACATCACGGCCAACCTGAAGACCATACGGACGGTGCCGCTCAGCTTGCACGACAGCCCGCCGTCGTCGCTCGAAGTCCGCGGCGAGGTCTACCTGTCGCGCGCCGCGTTCCAGAAGATCAACGACGAGCGCGCCGCCGCGGGCCAGCCGTTGTTTGCCAATCCACGCAATTGCGCGGCGGGCTCGGTTCGGCAGCTCGACTCGCGCATCACCGCGCGCCGACCGCTCGATGTGTTCATCTACGCCCTGGGCGAGGCGCGGGGCTGGCAGCCGCGCACCCAGTGGGAGATGCTCGAGGCCTTTCTGAAGTGGGGCTTCAAGATCAACCCGAACAATCGACGAGTCGAGACCATCGACGACGTCGTGGCTGCCTGCGCCGAGTGGGAGCATCGCCGCGAGACGTTGGACTACGAGATCGACGGGGTCGTGGTCAAAGTCAACGACCTTGACGTGCAGAGCGAGCTTGGCGCGGTCGGCCGAGAGCCGCGCTGGGCGATCGCCTTCAAGTTCCCGCCCGTCCAGGCCACGACCGTGCTGAGGTCCATCGAGGTCAACGTTGGGCGCACGGGCAGCCTGAATCCATTTGCCGTGTTGGAGCCGGTCCAGGTCGGTGGTGTGACGATTTCGCAGGCCACGCTGCACAACGAGGACGACATCCGGCGTAAGGACATCCGCGTCGGCGATACGGTGCTGGTGCATCGGGCGGGCGAAGTGATCCCGCAAGTGATCGGCCCGATCCTCAGCAAGCGACCAGCCGACGCCGCACCTTACGAGCTACCCAAAGAGTGCCCGGTGTGCCACTCGCCCGTCGTGCGGACGGAGGGTGAGGCCATGGCGCGCTGCACCGGCGGGTTTGCGAAGTGCGTCGCCCAGCGTTTCGAGCTGCTCAAGCACTTCGTCGGGCGGGGCGCGATGGACATTGAAACGGTCGGCGAGAAGCTGGCCTGGTCGCTGATCCAGAACCAGCTGGTATACGACCCGAGCGACCTGTACCCGCTGACGAAAGACCAGCTGACCGCGCTGGAGCGGATGGGCGACAAGAGCGCGCAGAACGTGCTCGACAATATCGAGGCCAGCAAACAGCGCACGCTGACACGGGTGCTGTATGCGCTGGGCATCCGCTACGTTGGCTACCAGACGGCGGAGCTGTTGGCACGCGCCTTCGGCACCATGGAGCGCGTGCGCGCCGCCAGCCTCGACGACGTGTTGTCGGTCGAAGGCATCGGGCCCAAGATCGCCGAGAGCGTGCATGCCTGGTTCCACGAGCTCGAAAACCTGAAGCTGGTCGACAAGCTCGCGGCGGCCGGCGTGAACATGTCCGAGGACGCGACGACGCTGGGTGGACCGCTGGCAGGTCTGACGATCGTCGTTACCGGTCGGCTGGAGCGCCACAGCCGGACGCAGATCGAGCAGCGCATCAAGGAGCTCGGCGGCGCGGTGGGCGACTCGGTCTCGAAGAAGACGAGCTACCTGGTGGCGGGCGACGACGCTGGCTCCAAGCTGGCCAGAGCCCAGAAGCTCGGCACGCCGATCCTCGACGAGGCGGGCTTCGAAGCCCTGATCGCGGAGAAATCCCACGCCTGAGCGCTGCCCATGGGCCAACGGCGATCCGGCCATGGAGGCCTACCATGACGATGTGTGGGGCGTGCCGTTGCACGACGACCGGGCCCTGTTCGCGCTGCTGACGCTCGAGGGCGCCCAGGCGGGCCTGAGCTGGAGCACGATCCTGCGGCGCCGCGACGGGTACCGCGCCGCGTTCCTCAACTTCGACCCCGCCCGCGTCGCGGTCTTTGGCGATGCCGACATCCGGGCGCTGCTGGCGAATACCGGCATCATCCGCAACCGCCAGAAGATCGTCTCGACGATCGAGAACGCTCGGCACGTGCTGGAGGTCCAGCAGGAGCACGGCTCGTTCGACGCCTACGTGTGGTCGTTTGTCGGCGGCCGGCCGCTGGTCCATGAATTCACGGCGCTCGATGAGCTTCCTGCCCAGACGCCGGAGAGCCAGGCGTTGAGTCGTGCCCTGCGCAAGCGCGGCTTCGGCTTTGTTGGACCCACGATCATCTACGCCTTCATGCAATCGGCTGGCCTGGTCAACGACCACCTGGTGTCGTGCCCCGGCTGGAGCCGAGTCCAGGCGCTGAGTCCTTCTGCCTGATGCTTGCTGCCGGCAGTCCCGTCCACGTGCGCAAGCTGAAGCCGGACGGCAGCCTGGACTACGCCTGGAGCGGGGTCGTGCTGCGCTGCGACGAGCAGGGCATCGTGCTCCGCGCCGAGTTCAACATCGACCTGGTCGAACGCGAGTGGGCCACCTTCCGCCGCGGCGACGTATTCGTCGAGTTCTACTTCTGGCAGCACTGGTTCAACGTCTTCCAGATCAGCGCGCCCGACGGGACCTTGAAGGGCTGGTACGCCAACGTCGGGGCGCCGGCCGAGCTTCAGGCCGACCGAGGCGAGCTGCGCTATGTCGATCTGGCGCTCGACGTGTGGACCAATCCGACTGGCGACTTCGTGGTGCTCGACGAGGATGAGTTCGATGAGCTGATCGCACAACACGCCGAGCTGGCCGAAGGCGCGCATCAGGGCCGCCGCATGCTGCTCGAGCTGGTCGAATCAGGCCGCCTGCCCCGCTGGGAAACCGATTGACGGTGGCCAGAGCCCTGGCGGCGGCGCTGCTGGGCGGCGGTGTGGCGGGCGTGGCGTACTGGCGACGGACGCTCACACGCGACGGCGCGATGGCGGCGGCCCTGATCGGCGCCGTGGTGTTCTTCACAGGCGGCCTGCCCGCAGCAGCGAGCCTGCTCGTGTTCTTCGGCAGCTCGAGCGCCCTGTCACGCCTGGATGAGACGCGCAAGGCGTCGGGGCCTCTGGCGCAGGCCAAAGGCGCTCGGCGAGATGCCTGGCAGGTGCTCGCCAACGGGGGCGTCGCGACCCTCTGTATCGCCGCGGGCCAGCGGGAGGGCTTCGTCGGGTCGCTCGCCGCCGCCAGCGCCGACACCTGGGCCACCGAGCTGGGCATGCTAGCCAGACGGCGGCCGCGGCTGATCACGAGCCTGCGACCGGTCGCGGTCGGCACCTCGGGCGGAGTAACTCCCGAGGGTCTCGCGGCGAGCCTCGGCGGCGCGCTGCTCGTCGGCGTAACGTGGCAATGCTTCGGCGGCGGCGGCCGAGCGATCGTGCGCGCGGCGACGGCCGGGCTCTGCGGCTCACTGATGGACTCGCTGCTGGGCGCCACGGTCCAGGCGCGTTACTGCTGCGCGGCTTGCGGCGCGACCACCGAGGCAACCCACCATGTGGCATGCCATCAGCCCGCCCGGCTCGTGCGCGGCCAGTCCTGGATGACCAACGATACGGTCAACGCCCTGGCCAGCCTGACCGGTGCCGCCGTGGCCATCGTGACCTCGTGAGCACCGAACGCGGCGGGGCACGTCAGGGGAGGGGATCTAACGTGCGCCGCCGCGTCGGCTTGGGGGAGTGGGTGTCTGGTGTGACTGTCTCTGTTTCCACAATAGACCGCCCGCAGCGCAGCGCGCGTCACGGCTGCATTACGACCGAAAGCCAACGCGGGCCGCGAGCCAGGCCAATCTCTCCCGCGCAGGGGGTTGTGCTCGTGAAGATACTGGAGTACGTACGCTGATCGCCGTGAGCGTCGGTTAATCACGCAGCCGGGGGAACGGCTCGGCGAGTCGCCGAGCAACACACCCTCGAGTACATACATATAGCAAGCAGTCCAGTGGACGGCCCCGTACATCTTCCGGATGTGGTGGGTGAACAAGCGGGTCCTCGCGACCGTACATGGTCACCCGCCCACTTCAAGGACAGGCCGTCTGCGTAGTCCAGCCTGGCATGTGCGTACCGCCTAGCCCGTACGTCGCGCTGCAGGTACGTACATTCAGCCGCCCCAAGATAAGGGCTTTCTCGGATGCGGTAGGGCCCTCCGAAGCCTGAGACTCGGCAGCGATCAGACTAAAGTCCCCTGCTGAGACGGACTCTTAGTCGATTCGCGACATCAGA
>CBJLVJ010000373.1:0-4349 GCA_966426465.1 uncultured bacterium
GGCTCGCTCAGGCGGCGTTGCGCGACCTGCCTCCCGGCGAGCGGGCCGTCCTGTTACTGAGCGACCTGGAGCTGTTTCCAGTGAGCCAGGTCGCGGCAATTCTCGGTCTCAGCCCTGAGGAGGCATACGACCGACTGGAGCAGGCCCGGGCGCGCTTTCGATACGCCTTCGTCGAGGCCTGCCGCGCGCAGCGCTGACGCTGAAGCCCCACGCCGTCGCGGCGCTGGTCGCCACCGCCACCCACGCCGCCACGTAGCTGAACGTCTCGGGCTGGCTGATCGGCGCGTTTGCATACGCCCACAGGCCAACGCCAAACGCCGACAGCACTGGCACCAGGAGCGGCGCCCAGCGCGCCGAGACGCCCGCCCAGCGCAGCAGATACATCACCGCCAGGACCACACACGACACACGCATCACTCCTAGCTGGTCCATCGCGCCCTCCTCCGTGCGCTTTGCCCTCCAGGCTTGTCTCGGCAACCGAGCCGGTGCTCGGCTTGTCTGCACGTACAACGCGCTCGACGCGCCGGAGCGGACAAAAGCGGGTCGGCTGACTTTGTCCACATGTGCCGCCTCCGTTCGTTACAGTCCAGAGAGGGTCCGCGGCGGGAGCTCGGCGAGTGGAGGGTCTGTGGAGGACGGCGAGACAGATGCTTCGCTCGTGGACCGCGCGCGAAATGGCGACCGGACCGCTTTTGCTGCCCTGGTCGAGCGCTATCAGCAGCCGCTGGGCAGCTTTCTCTGGCGGCTGACGCGCGACCGCGAGCTCGCGGCCGACCTGACCCAGGACACGTTCCTGCGCGCGTACCGCTCCCTGGCATCCATGCCGACGCCGATGCTGGTTCGACCGTGGCTGTACCGCATCGCCACCAACCTGGCCAATGATGAATTCCGTCGCCGGCGGCGGTTCAGCAGCCTGCTGGTTCGCGCGTTCGGGCACCAGGCGAACACGGTCGAGAGCGTCGCAATCGAAGAGCGCGAGCTGGTACAGCTGGCGCTCGAGCGGCTTACTACCACGGAGCGCGCCGTGCTGCTGCTGTGCGCGGTCGAGCAGCTGTCGTATCGAGAGGTGGCGGCGATCGTCGGGTCCAACCCCGAGGCGGTCCGCAAACGCTTCACGCGCGCCAAAGAGCGCTTCCGCGAAGCGTACGCCGGGGTCGTGCCGAGTCCACTCTCGCAGGCCTCTTGAGACAGCGCCTTGGGGCGTGTGGAATCCGAGGCGCTCCGGGGATTACGATCACATGGTCGGTTCAGGCGCGGCGTGCCGCGCACGACAGACCCGGCGGTCGCTGGTGTCCGTGCTGGGATCCCCCTCACCTGGCGAGTCAGACGCGTTCGAGGCAGGTCATCCATCCGCGGGTCGACTCGAGGCGACCGCGTTCGGACAACTCGCCGAGGGCGAAGCGCGCGCTGTCCGTGCGCACGCCGCGGCGTGTGCGATCTGTGGCCCGGTCTTGCGGCGGGACGAAGTCGTGTACCAACGCCTGGTGCTGTTGCGCGCCGATGAACCGACGATTCACGTCTCCCAGCGCGTCCTGGATGGCCTGGACCACGAGGCGCCGCACACGGCCGCGCGGAAAGCGGTGCGTCCGGCAGTGCTGGCGCTGAGCGTCGTCCTCGGCGCACTGGTGCTCACGACCGCCGGGCGCTGGCGGGTGTGGCGCTCGCGCTGGTGGCGTCGCGGCCAGGGCGCGCTCAGCGGCGCAGGCGCCGAACGGCTTCGGCGTAGCCGGCGTGCAGGACGGCTCCTTCTGAGGAACAGGCGATGATGCCGACGCGGACGTCGATCCAGCGCTGGGCTTGCTCGAGGGTGTCGAGGCCCGGTTGCGAGCAAACGTGATTCACGGGGTCGCCATCGCGACGGCGTCGCATAGACTTAGCGCGGCGTATGCGTCAGAGCGAAGTCTGGGCCCGGGCCGAGTGAAGCTCACGGCCGACGACGTGCGGCGCGCACTGCCGCGCCCGGTCGGGGTGGGCATATGCAGGGTCTCCGACGGAGCGCTCCCGGCGCTGTGGCCTGGAGAGGAGGAGCTGCTCGGACTCAGGGCAGTAGAGCGGCGGCGGACGCACTTTGCACTGGGACGGGCCGCCGCCCGTGACGCGCTGGCGGAGCTTGGCCTGGCCGGCGTGGCCATCGGCCGCGGACCGGCTGGCGAGCCAGTCTGGCCAGAGGGAATCGTCGGGGCCATCACACATGCCGGTGATACGGCCGTTGCGCTGGTGGGCAGGGTGAGTGAGTACGCCGGCCTCGGAGTCGACCTCGAAGAGCTTGCGCGGGGCCCATCGACGCGGGCGGCGCGACTGGTGTGTCGCCCGCCGGAGATGGAGTGGGCCGGCGCGGAGACCGGCACGCGGCGGCTGACGATGTTGTTTTCGGCCAAGGAGGCCGTCTTCAAGGCCGTTTTCCCGAGTGGACGTGTGTGGCTCGGATTCGGCGACGCTGAGCTGGAGTGGGTGGCCGAACGCCACGGCTTCAACGCCCGGCTGCTCAAGAGCGCGGGAACGATGTATCCGGCTGGCGCTGTGGTCAGCGTGAATTGCGCGCTCACCGACACGCAGGTGCTCAGCAGCGCGTATTGCTGCGCCTAGGAGCGCGGCCGAAAACGTGGACAATGTCGTGAATCTCGGTGGCCGCGCTCCTAGGCGATCTGACAAGAAGCTTTATCCAGGCCAACTGCGACCTGGGCAATGAGCGGCTTGTTGGCCGAACTTCCAGGCTGACGCGATGGTGGACTGCTGCATCGCCGGGTGCGGCCCGGCGGGGGCGATACTCGGTCTGCTGCTGGCGCGTGCGGGATTGGATGTGGTCGTACTGGAGAAGCACGCCGATTTCCTGCGTGATTTCCGGGGTGACACGATCCATCCCTCGACACTCGAGATCCTGGACGATCTCGGGCTCGCGGATCGATTTCTCAGCGAGCTGCCGCACTCGGAGGTCTCCCAACTGGAGGTGCGACTGCCGGGTGGAACCGCGGTGTCGATCGATTTTCGTGCTCTGCCCACACGCTTTCGATTCATCGCCTTCGTGCCGCAGTGGGACTTCCTGCGCTTCGTAACGACCGAGGCGACGCGCTATCGGGGCTTCACGCTCATCATGCAGGCGGAGGCGCAGGATCTCATCTTCGAGGGCCAGCGGGTCGTTGGCGCGACGTACCGCACCCCGGACGGGCAGCTTCACGAGGTCCGCGCGACACTCACCGTCGGGGCCGATGGACGGACCTCGCGCGTCCGCGAAGCAGCGGGTTTGCGGCTGCGCGAGACGTCACCACCGATGGACGTGCTGTGGTTTCGGCTCTCTCGGCGGCCGACTGACTCTGCGTCCCTCGGCCTGCGGCTGCTGCCCGGACACTTCTTCGCGCTCATCAATCGGCGCGACTACTGGCAGGTGGCGTACGTCATTCCAAAGGGTGCGTACGATCAGGTGCGGGCGGCAGGACTCGACGCGTTTCGGCAGGCATTCGCGGAGGGCGTGCCGGAGCTTGCCGATCGCGTTAGCGAGATCCGCGACTGGCAGGAGGTCATGCTGTTGACCGTCCGGGCGGATCGACTGCAGCGGTGGTACCGCGATGGTCTGCTGTGCATTGGCGACGCGGCGCACGCGATGTCGCCGGTGGCTGGGGTGGGCATCAACGTCGCCATCCAGGACGCGGTCGAGGCAGCCAATCGGCTGTGGCAGCCGCTCAAACGAGGCGACGTGCGGCTGCGGCACCTGGCGCGCGTGCAGCGACGTCGTGAGCTGGCAGTGCGGTTGATCCAGGCGTTTCAGGGTTTCCTGCAAGAGCAGGTGCTTCGGCCAACGCTGCGCACGGACGGGCGGGCGACAGGGCCAACATGGCTCATCCAGCTCGGGCTGCGCGTGCCGCTGGTGCGGCGCCTGCCGGCCAGGCTGATCGCACTGGGCGTGGTGCGCCCGCGGGTCAGAACGCCGGCCGCCTGACCGACGCCCGCTTCCCAGGAAGATCCAAGGTTTCGTCTCTAGAGTCAGCCCAGGCTGCCACAACTGAGACTGGAGAACCTCCGCCGATGGCCTTATCTGCACCGCGCGCACGAGCCTGGAGTCCGGCACGCGTTCCATACCGAGTGTTGTTGATCGGGCTCGCGGGCGCCGTCGCGCTGGGCGGAACGTACGTCGCCATCGAAGGCAACCCACTCGCCCGCAACCAGCAGGCGGTCACCTTCAACACGGCCCAGGTCAGCCAGGGCACGCTGCAGGTCACGATCGCGGCGACCGGCCCGGTCACCAACCCGGCGAGCGTGCCGCTGAGCTTCAAGAGCTCGGGTAAGCTCAGTGAGGTCGACGTCGGCGTCGGCCAGCACGTCACGGCCGGCCAGACGCTCGCGCGCCTGGACAC
>CBJLVJ010000374.1:0-4334 GCA_966426465.1 uncultured bacterium
ACGCCGAGGAAGCGGGCGAACAGGCCGGGCAGGGGCATCTGTTCGGCGAGGACGTCGAGCGGCAGCGCCAGCTTCATTCCGCCGCTGAGCAGGAACACCAGTGCGAGCAGGGCCTGAACGGTCCACAGTACGTACGTCACGATGCACATCTCCTCTCTCAGTTGTGCGTTCTGCCTGGGGCTTACGCGGCGCGCGCCAGCGACGGCCGTCGAGCGGCACGCAGCTGAACGGCAAGGGTGGCCACGTCGAGGCCGAGGATGGTCAGCGCCAGGCGGCGGTACGCCGCCGGCTGCGAGCCCGCTGGGCTGAGTCGATAGGTGCGTGGCTGGCCGAAGGCGTCGCACGCCACGACGCGGCGGGTGCGCGGTGCGCTGCCAGGCGCCACAGCATCGGCTCCGTGCAGGCCGTCCTGGCGCGACGGTGTGGTGAAGGGCGGCTGCTGGTGGGGGTGGAGCGGGATCATCGGGCGGCTCCTTCCTCGGCTCATTTTTCCAACTAGCTAATTAGCTAATCGGTAGAATAAGCCCACCGCGGCGGCCTGTCAAGCCCTTCCGTGGTGCCAGCCCGACGCCGCCGAGAACCGCCGATCAGCCCCCGAAGCGGGCCCGCTCCTCAGCTGTCGAACACCACCACGCCGCGCGCCACCTCGCCGCGCGCCAGGCGCTCGAAGCCGTCGTTGATCTCGTCCAGCGTGTAGCGTCGCGAGATCAGCTCGTTCACCTTCAGCTTGCCCGACAGCGTCAGGTCGATCATGCGCGGAAAGTCGATGCGCGGTCGCGCCGAGCCGTACCACGTGCCGATCAGCCGCGTTTCCTTGTTCACGAACAGCAGCGGATCGAAGCTCGCGCGAGTGCCCTGGGGCGCCATGCCGACGATGCACGCGGTGCCCGCGACGCGCGTCATCTCGATCGCCTGCTCGACCGTCTTGCCGTTGCCGATGACCTCGAAGGCGTAGTCGACGCCGCCCCCGGTCAGCTCGCGGACCTGCTCCACCGCGTCGCCGCTCCCCGCGTTCACGGTGTCGGTGGCGCCGAACTGGCGAGCGAAGTTGAGCTTGTTGTCGAGCAGGTCGACGGCGATGATGCGCGTGGCCCCGACCAGCGCCGCGCCCTGGATCACGTTCAGCCCAACCCCTCCGCAGCCAATCACGGCAACCGTGCTGCCGGGCTCCACCCTGGCCGCGTTGATGACCGCGCCCACCCCGGTGGTGACCGCGCAACCGATCAGCGCCAGCACCTCCATCGGCACGTCCTTGCGCACCGGCACGACCTGCTCGGCTGCCACCACCACCTGCTCGGCAAACGATCCGACGCGTGCCAGCACCAGGATGTCTTCGCCGTTGCGGTGCACCCGAGACGTGCCGTCGAACATGCGGAAGCGGTCGCCCATACGCCCCTCGCACAGCACGCCGCGCCCTTGCGCGCACATGCGGCACTGGCCACACGCGGGTCGGAACGACAGCACGACGTGGTCGCCAGGCTGGACTCCGGTCACGCCCTCGCCGAGCGCTTCGACCACACCCGCAGCCTCGTGCCCCAGAATCATCGGCAGGCCGTACTTCCACTCGCCTTTGATCACGTGGTAGTCGCTGTGACACACCCCGGTCGCGCCGATGCGGACCATCACCTCGCCCGCGCGCGGTGGCTCGATCTGGACCTGTTCGAGGCTGAGGGGTTGTCCGAATGCGTTGAGAACGGCTGCCTTCATATGCTGGCGAGCATACCGCCTGCCACGTTCGCGGCGTGACGTTCTGGCAGCGTACCCTCCGCAACGCATGGCCGCCGACATCCTGACCAGCCAGCGCTTTCCAGACGAGGTCGTCGCGCCTTTCGCGCAGCGCTTCGCCGTCGACCAGGGGCCGCCCGGTGGCCTGATGCCCTACGCCGAGATGGTCGAGCGCGCCGCCGGCTGTCGCGCGCTCCTGCCCACGAGCATCGACCGCGTCGACGATGCGCTGCTGGCGCAGGCTCCGTCGCTGCGCGTCGTGGCCAACGTCGGGGTTGGCTACAACCACATCGACGTGGCGGCGGCGAGCCGTCGGGGCATCTGGGTCACCAACACGCCGGGCGTGCTGACCGATTCAACCGCCGACCTGACCATGGCCCTGCTGCTCGGCACGCTGCGACGGCTCAGCGAGGCCAGCGAACACGTTCGCCACGGCCACTGGACGGAAAACCGGCAGGATCTGTTCTGGGGGTCCGACCCGCGCTACCTGACGCTGGGCATCCTCGGCCTTGGCGCGATCGGCCAGGCAGTTGCCCGGCGGGTGGCGCCGTTCGGGATGCGCGTGGTCTATTACAAGCGCACGCGCCTGCCGGCCGACCTGGAGGACGAGCTCCGCGCCACGTATGTGTCGTTCGACGACCTGATCGAGAGCTCCGACGTGCTGAGCTTGCACGTGCCGCTGACCGATGCGACGCGCGGCTGCCTTGGGCGGCGTGAGTTCGCTCGCATGCGGCCGGGTGTGTTCATCATCAACACCGCGCGGGGCGCCATCATCGATGAGGACGCGCTCATTGAAGCGCTGCACAGCGGCCAGGTCGCCGGCGTCGGCCTCGACGTGACCGCCACCGAGCCCGACGTTCCGCGCGCCCTGCGCGAGCACCCCCGCGCGCTCATCCTGCCCCACATCGCCAGCGCCACGCGCCACACCCGCGGCGGCATGATGCGCATGGCCCTCCAGAACGCCGCCGCCATCCTCGACGGCCAGCCTCCCCTCAATCCCGTCAATCACATCGCTTAGGCGCGACCTCCAGATCTCCTCTTCGAATTAGACTCCATGTACTCATGTGTAGAAGCATCAAGACGCTGGCGAACTTTGATCCGCCGGCGAGCGAGGACGAGATTCGTGCGGCGGCGGTGCAGTTTGTTCGAAAGTTGAGTGGCGCGAGCCGGCCCTCGCGCGCCAACGAGCTCGTGTTCGAGCGGGCGGTCGACGAAGTGACGGCAGCGGCCAGTCGGCTGGTGCGCGAGCTCAGCAGCAGCGCTCCGCCGCGCAACCGCGAGGTGGAAGCGCGCAAGGCGCGCGAGCGTGCTCAGGACCGCTACGCACGGCCGGCCAACGGACGCGTGTAGCAGTCTTTTTCCCGATCTGATCAGTCAGTCGGACGCGTTTTTCAGGCGGCTTCGAAGCGCTCGGCGCCGATCATCAGGCCCAGCAGCTCGCTCGTGGTCGTTTCGGCGACCAGACGCTCTCCGACCGCGCGGCCGCGTCGCATGACCACGACCCGGTCCGCCACCTCGAGCACATCTTGCAGGTTGTGGCTGATGATGATGACGCCCACGCCGCGCTCGCGCAGCGTCCGCACCAGCGCCAGGACTTTGCGCTGCTCGGGCACGCCGAGCGCTGCCGTCGGCTCGTCCATGATCATGAGCTGAGCGTTCCAGTACACCGCGCGGGCAATGGCAACGGCCTGGCGCTGGCCGCCGGACATCTGGCGGATAGGCCGCGTCAGCCGCGGAATGCGGATGTCGAGCTGGTCCAGGATACGCCTGGACTCGGCCAGCATACGCCGACGATCGACCGCCCGCAGCACCACGAGTAACGGCCGCACGGGCTCCCGCCCGAGAAAGATGTTGGCGCCCGCGTCCAGGTTCTCGCACAACGCCAGGTCCTGGTAGATCGTCTCGATGCCCGCATCGCGCGCTTCCTGGGGCGACGAGAAGCTGGCGTCGTTGCCGTTCAGAACCAGCCGACCGCCGTCCAGTGGATAGACGCCCGCGATCATTTTGATCAACGTGGACTTGCCGGCGCCGTTGTCCCCCAGCAGGCCAACCACCTCACCGGCACGCACCTGCAGGCTCACGTGATCGACCGCCACCAGTCCGCCGAAGTGCTTGTACAGGTCCACCGCCGACAGGATCGGGCGATCGGCACGTGTCGTCACCGCACCACTCGCGCCTTGGCCTGGTCCACCAGCACGGCCAGGATGATCACCACGCCCACAGCCACGAACTGCCAGAACGGATTGATGGCCAGGATCACCAGACCGTTCTGGATCACGGCGATGATCAGCGCACCGATGACGGTGCCGGCGATGGTGCCTGCCCCACCGAACAGCGAGGCTCCGCCGATGACCACAGCGGCGATGGAATCCAGCAGCAGCGGATCGCCCGCGTTGGCGGCGCCGTTGGTGAAACGGGTCGAATAGAGCACCCCGGCCACGGCCGCCAGCAGCGCCGAGAGCACATAGATGCGGATGGTGTGCCGCCGCACCGGGATACCCGCCCGCAGTGCCGCCTCCGCGCTCCCGCCGATGGCATAGGTGTGCTGGCCGAAGCGCGTGTGCGCCAGCAAGAACCAGCACACGACGATCAGCACGACCGCCAGGGTC
>CBJLVJ010000375.1:0-4327 GCA_966426465.1 uncultured bacterium
GCGCTGGTCGGACCGACGTCGCCCATCGTCGTGCTCATCCCGCCCTCGCTCGAGGTGGCCATCAACGTGGACGAGGCCCAGCTTGGCAACGTTTCTCAGGGCCAGACGGTGGCGCTCCAGGTACCGGCCTATCCTGGCGTGACGTTCGACGGCACAGTCAGTGCGGTGGCGCCGGCCATCGACCAGAAGTCACGCACGGCGAGCGTGCGTATCCAACCCAGGGACGATGCAGGCAAGCTTCGGCCAGGGATGCTGGCCCAGGTCAGCATCATCACGGCCAGTCAGCCCGACGCGCTGCTGGTGCCCCGCGAAGCGGTCATCGGCACGCCGGTGCCCAACGGGCAGGCAACGGTCATTACTCTTGATGATGGCCACGCCCAGCGCACGAGTGTGAAGCTGGGTCTCGTCAACGACCAGGTCGTCCAGGTCAGCAGTGGGCTGGGCGCGGGTCAGGTGGTCGCCGTCGGGAACGCCAACGGATTGAACAACGGCGACGTCGTCGTGCCGCAATTGCGGCCGGCCGTCGCCAGCACGGGAGTTCAGCAATGAGTGTGCAGATCGAGGAGCCGCAGCTGCGACCGCAGCCGACACTTCCGCCCGTCGACGGAGCGGCGCGTCCGCATGGGCCAGCGCAGGCAGCCGCCGCGCCGGCGCCCGCCGCGCGTCGTCGCCCGCGCATCCTGTCGCGGCGGGTGCTGCTGCCTGTCCTGGCGGTGGTGGTGCTGATTGCGGCGGTCGTCGGCGTGAATACCTACCGAGAAGGCCAGCTGTACGTGTCGACCGAGAACGCGCAGCTGACCGGCCAGCCGGTGCAGGTGGGCGCCATGAACGCGGGCCGCGTCGAGGCGATCATGCCCACCATCGGCGCCAGCGTGCACAAGGGTGACGTGGTTGCCCAGGTCGCCTTGCCGTCGCAGGTAGGCGTTGGCCAGGCTGGCCAGCCCAGGATGGGCTTCCTGGGCGCAGGCGACACACGCGTGGACGTGCAGTCGCC
Source organism: uncultured bacterium (assembly GCA_966426465.1). Classification (GTDB taxonomy): domain Bacteria; phylum Chloroflexota; class UBA6077; order UBA6077; family CF-72; genus CF-72. Next base: position 995 of record CBJLVJ010000375.1, read on the forward strand.
CATTGATGGCATGGTGATTGCCGAGCCCGTCGCGATTGGCTCGAATGTGCAGGCTGGCCAGGCGATCGTCAGCATCGTCGATCCGTCGCAGCTGTGGGTCAACGCCAACATCGAAGAGACGAACATTGGCCGTGTCCAGGTTGGACAGCCGGTGACGGTGCACGTCGACGCGCTGGCGGCGGATATCCCGGGCAAGGTCGAGGCGATCACCCCCGCCACCGCCAACACCTTTTCCCTCCTGCCCAGCTCCAACGCCTCTGGCAACTTCACCAAGGTGACCCAGCTCGTTCCCGTGCGCATCGCCGTGAACCTCGGCTCCCAGCCCATGCTGCTCGGCGCAAACGTCGAAGTGAAAATCCGGGTTGTGAACTGACATGCTGAACGCTTCCTGGGTCCCCTCCGGGGACAGGGACTGAGCGATGGCCGCCGCCAATCCGCCGATCGCCGCTGCGCCAGGGCTGCCGCGTCTCGGCGTCCGTGGGCTGCTCCACGGGCTCGACTACCAGTGGCAGGTGCTGATCTGCACCGTCGTCGGCACGTTCATGGTCATGCTCGATCAGACCGTGGTGAACATCGCCCTGCCCAAGATCACCACCGTCTTTGGCGTGGGCGTCCACGAGACGCAGCTGGTCGTCACCAGCTACATGCTCGCGCTGGCGGTGATCATGCCCGCCACCGGCTACCTGTCCGATACGTTCGGCACCAAACGCCTGTACCTGATCACCATGGCGCTGTTCACCGGTGGCTCACTGCTGTGCGGCCTGGCCTGGAACAACACCAGCCTGGTCGCCTTCCGCGTGATCCAGGGCCTGGGTGGCGGCATGATGAGCCCACTGGGCATGACGATGCTGTTTCAGGTCGTTCCGCCACAGCGCCGAAACACGATGATGGGCTTCTTCGGCCTGCCGCTGATGCTGGCGCCGGTCCTCGGGCCGACGCTCGGCGGGTACCTGGTCGAGTACATCGACTGGCGAGTGATCTTCACCCTCAACGTACCTATCGGCCTGATTGGTCTGTTTCTGGGCTTTACCCTGCTGCGCGAGTCAGCCCACGTGCCAGGTCTGAAGTTCGACCTGCGCGGCTTCGTCCTGTCGGCGATTGGCTTCAGCGCCATCCTTCTCGGCCTGTCCGACGCCGCCACCGATGGCTGGACCAGCAGCACGGTCCTTGGCCGCTTCGCGATCGGTACCGTGGCGCTCGTCGCCTGGGTCTGGGTCGAGCTGACCGACGACCACCCGCTGCTGGACCTGCGGCTGTTCAAGATCCCTGTGTTCACGCTGGCGGCGATGATCAGCTTCGTGCTCACGGTGGGCATGTTCGGCGGCATGCTGGTGCTGCCGCTGTTCCTGCAGAACCTGCGCGGTCTCGGCGCCGCCGAGACAGGTTTGATCCTGATCAGCCAGGTGCTGCCCATGACCGTGGCCATGCCCCTGGTGGGGCGGCTGGTCGACAAAGTCGGCGCCCGGGTGATGATCCTCACCGGGCTGCCGCTGCTGGCGCTCACCACGTGGCAGATGAGCGCGCTGGACCTGACGACCAGCGACACGACCATCCGCTGGTGGCTGGCCGCGCGCGGCTGTGCCATGGGCCTGGTCATGATGCCGTCGATGACGGCGGGCCTGAATGCAGTGCCGCTGCCGCAGATGAGTCGGGCGTCGTCGATGACCAATGTCATGCGTCAGGTCTTCGGCGCGTTCGGCACCGCGCTCATCGTCACCGTCCTCCAGTTGCGCCAGACGTTCCACACGGCGATGCTGTCGCAAACGATCACGCCCGAGAACATTCCATTGCAGCAGATGATGAGCGCCACGCAACAGTGGGCGCTCAGCCAGGGCATGAACGCGGTCCAGTCGCAGGCGGCCGGCATCATGATGGCCGCTCGCCAGGTCGCGCTGAGCGCGGCGGTGATGGGCTTCGACGACGTTTTCCGCGTGACCGCCGCGATCACGCTGCTGGCGATCGTGCCGGCGTTGTTCCTGAAGACGCGCCGCATGCCCGCGGGCAGCGGCCCGAGAATGCCGCTCGGCGAGTGATCCAACTCCCCCTCCCGCTCTGGAGAGAGGGAGGGGGTCGGGGGGTGGGAGAGTCGACCCTACGTTGTGGTGACGCGGTCCATGACCGCCCGCAGCACGTCCAGGTCGACCGGCTTCATGAGGTACGCCCGCGCGCCGAGCTGTTCCGCGGTGACTTCATCGCTTGGCGCGCCTGAGTACACCACGACCGGCACCGTGGCCAGCCGCGGGTCGTTGCGGCACGCGGCGAGGAATTGGGCGCCATTCATGCGTGGCATCTGCAGGTCGAGCAGCACCGCGTCAGGCACCGTGCCCTGCATCGCCGCCAGCGCCTCAGCGCCGTCTTTGGCTTCTTGCACGTCGTAGCCAGCCCTGATCAGGTACGTGACCAGCATCCTGCGAAGTCGCTGGTCGTCCTCCACGACGATGACGTGGCGTGGGCCCGGACCTGGGATGGGGCGAAGCATACCTTCACCGTAGCAGCCGCGCGGGTCGTTCAGTCATTGCACGTGCGCTAGAATCGTACCGCCCGACGCCGCAGCGCAGCGCATAGCGCGTCTGCCTCTCGGGCTGGCGGATCGCGGTTCCCAATTGAAGACTCCGTAGCTCAGCGGATAGAGCGCTGCCCTCCGAAGGCAGAGGCCGTGAGTTCGAATCTCACCGGGGTCGCTCCGTCAAGCGGATCAGGGCGGCGCTCTATCCGTTGAAGCTACGGAGTCGTGGGCGGCTGGTTGTAGCCTGAGGCGCGCGCGACGTGAACAACCCGCTGCAAGACGGTGACGGTGGTCAGCACGGCCAGGACCGCCAGCACCGCCAGCAGGGCGGCCGGCGCGACCGGCGCGACGAGCAGTCCGATGCCCAGAGCAATAATCCGTTCGGGACGCTGAAACCAGCCCACCTCAGCGGCCTGGAGTCCGACGCCTTCGGCGCGCGCTCGGGCGTAGCTGACCATCAGTGAGCCGACCAGGGCGACGTAGGCCAGGCCCACGCCGAGCGCATCCCCAACCGACTGGTACCACCACACCAGCCCGAAGAACACAGCGGCTTCGGCGTAGCGGTCGCACACCGAGTCCAGGAAGGCGCAGAACACAGAAACGCGGCCGGTCGCGCGCGCCAGAGCGCCATCCAGGGTGTCGGTGGCGCTGAACAGCCAGAGGCACAGCCCGGCCGCCAGGAACCAGCCCTGGGCGATCAGCAGGCCCACGCTGGCCGTCAGCAGCGAGCCGATGATCGTCAGCGCGTTGGGCGTCAGGCCGACCCGGCCGAGCCAACGCGCAGGGGTCTCAGCGTAGACGCGCGACTGCCGCTTGAGCTCCTTCAC
>CBJLVJ010000376.1:0-4319 GCA_966426465.1 uncultured bacterium
AAGGGCTACACGCCCGAGGACGTGGTGCTGGTGAGTGGCATCGGCTGTTCGAGCCGGCTGCCGTTCTTCAGCAGCACGTACGGGTTCCACACTGTCCACGGACGGACGATGCCCATCGCCACGGGCATCAAGGTCGCCAATCCTGAGCTGAAGGTCCTGGCGCTGGGTGGCGACGGCGACGCATTCGCGATCGGCGGCGGGCACTTCATCCACGCCGCGCGGCGCAACCTGGACGTGTGCTACGTGATCATGGACAACTCGATCTATGGGTTGACCAAAGGCCAGACCTCGCCCACGTCGATGGTCGGCTTCGTAACCAAGACCACACCGAAGGGCACGCCCGATCGGCCGGTCAACCCGCTCCAGCTGGCCATGGCCAGCGGCGCTACGTTCGTGGCGCGCGCGTTCTCAGGCAAACCCAAGGAGCTGGCCGAGCTGATCGTCCAGGGCATCGACCACAAGGGCTTCGCGATCATCGACACGTACAGCCCGTGCCCAACGTTCAACAAGGTCAACACCTTCAAGTACTACCGCGACCAGGCGGTCGAGCTGCCTCGAGACCACAACGCCTCGGACGTCATGCAGGCCTGGGCGCGCGCCCAGTCCACCGATCCGGTCTACCTGGGGGTGCTGTACCGCGCGGAGGGCGAAGCCAGCTTCGAAGAGCACATCCAGTCCGCCCACAGCGGCACCGAAGCCGACGCCCCGCGCGTTATGGAGTCGATCCTCGCCCGCTACAGCTAGCGGGCGTAGGCGTCGCTGCCGGCGGGCATGAGCCCCCAGTCGGTCGGGGGCCAGTAGCTGACCCAGGCGCGGCCGACCAGGTTGTCCACGGGGACCCACCAGCCGAGATGGGAGTCGGAGCTGTTGGGGCGGTTGTCGCCGAGCACGAAATAGTTGCCGTCGGGCACCTGTCGCGGCTGGCCGTCGAACGGGTAGGTATACGTCGCGGAGAAGTGGATGTACGGCTCGTCGACCGCCTCGCCATTCACGTACACCACCCCGTTCTTGACCAGGACGGTGTCCCCGGGCAGGCCGATGACACGCTTGATGAAGTCTTTGTCGGGCTGGGTCGGCGCGCGGAAGACGACGATATCGCCTCGCTGGGGGCCACCAAACAGATAGTCGGTCGAGCCCTGATGCGTGGTCGGCAGCAGCTTGTCGAGCGGGGTGCCCTCGACGTGGAAGTACGACGCCTTGCTGATCAGCAGATACTGGCCCGTCTGCAGGGTCGGCTCCATGCTGGCGCCTTCGACGCGGAAGTTCTGAACGACCGACCGCACGCCTAGAAAGATGGCCAGCGTCAGCACGATGGTCTGCAACAACTCCCAGCCGATACCGCCGGCTTTGGACCTGGGCTTGACCGCAACGCGGGTTTCTGGTTCAGCCTCCGTCTCGGGAATGGTGCTCATCGGCACGGCCTGGGTCGGGAAGCGATCGTCAATCGAGCTCATGGGGGCAATCGTCCAGTGCGGGGGACGGGGGCGTTGCCAGTATAAGCGACTGACCAACCAGGACCCGTCTAAAGAGTGCTAACAAACAGTGAAACGCCAGAATTTAGCCCTGCTTGCGGCGGGCTGCTACCGTGAGCAAAACGTGATGGAATTGCCGCCAGAGGTACACTCCGCCCTGCTTGGCCGCCGCGTCGTGTTTCTGCGCGGCCGTCTCGACGAGACGACCGCCAACACGGTCGTCGCGGAGCTGCTGCTCGTGTCGCGCACCGCGCCGGGTTTGCCGCTCGAGCTGTACCTCGATAGCCCAGGCGGCTCGCTCAGCGCGGCGCTGTCGGTGTACGACGTTATTCAGACGCTTGGCGCCCCCCGTGTCCGTCACGTGCATGGGCACGGCTGGCGGCGCGGCGGTGCTGGTGCTGGCCGGCGGCGCCGCGGGCCGGCGCTACGCGCTGCCACACGCGCGAATTCACCTGAGCGAAGAGGATGTGGCCATCCCGGCCGCAAAGCCAACCGAGCTGCAAGAGGCGGCACGTCTGCGCGCGCGCTGGCACGCAGCGCTGGCCAGACACATCGGCCACTCGGCTGCGCAGCTTGCGCGCGACCTGTCGGCCAATCGCTGGTTGAGCGCCGCCGAGGCGCGAGATTACGGCCTGGTGGACGGCATCATCCCTGGATTGTCCGGAGCGACGCAGCGCTAGCCGCCGCGGTTGATGACCGGTAGCTTGACCGGCAGCGTCACCACAAAGCACGTTCCACCATCGGCCGGAAACTCTGCTGCTATGCGGCCGTCGTGCTGCTCGACGATCTGCCGACTGATGTGCAGACCGAGACCCAGGCCAGAGGTCTGCCCGTCCGGATGGGCGCGGTAGAACGGCTCAAAGATGTTGGCGCGATGCTCTGGCGGTACGCCGATGCCATGGTCGCGCACGGCGATGCGCGCACACCCGGGCATCGGCTGGCAAACCGAGAGTTCGACCCCGCTGCCGTCCGGGCTGTACTTGATGGCGTTATCGATCAGGTTGCGGACGACCTGCTCGAGGCGCAGCGGGTCAACCTCAGCGATGAGTCGCTCCGGAGCATCCACCACGATCGCGCGCTGCTGCACCGTGGCGCCAGCCACACCGCGTACCAGCTCGACCAGGTCGGTGGGCTCCGGCTGGAGCACCAGCCGGCCGGCTTTGATGCGCGAGGTATCCAGCAGCTGCGTGCCGAGCCGGCTCAGGCGATCCGCCTGCCAGTAGATGTGATCGAGGAATTCGTGGACCCGCGACTGGTCCAGCTGGCCTGAGCGATCCAGCCGTCGCCGCGCCAGCTGCGCCACCGCCAGCAACGCCGAAATGGGCGTCTTCAGCTCGTGGGCGGCAACCGAAATAAACTCGTCACGCGCGCGAACGGCCTGCTCCGCCGTGGCGCGCGCCTGTTCGAGCGCGGTCGTCTCCCACAGCGCCACGAGCGCCGCGGCCTCACCCTGCCAGGCGAAGCCGACGACCTGGAGCGCGAACGAGCGAGTCGATCCGTCTGGGTACTGCCGCTCGTGGCGCTCGATCGCCGCCCGCTCTCCGGTCCGTAGCGCTCCACGGATCAGCTCCAGCACGCCGGCTTCATCGCCCCCAGGCCAGACTTCGGCCAGTGGCCGACCGACCAGGTCGGTGCGGCCGTGCGGACCGAGTGCCACGTAGGCAGGGTTCACGAAGCGGACCGTTGCCTCCGGGCCTGCGACCACGGCCAGCCCGGCCGGGCTCGCCACCAGAGCGGCCTCGAGCAGCGCTTGCTGGCGCCGATTCTCGGCCACCAGCCGCTCGCGTTCCGCCTCAGCGCGCTTCCGCTCACTCAGGTCGAGGATGAAGGCGACGGTGGTGCCAGGCACCGCGTCCAGCAGCGCAAATCCAATCAGCACCGGAATACGGCGCCCATCTTTGCGGATGTATTCCTTCTCCCAGGGGGTGGCCGCGCCGACCCTCCGCGCCTCAGCGATGGCTACCTCGTCGAGCTTCAGGTACTCCGACGGTGTGATGTCGTCCCAGCGCAACGTGCCCGCCTGCATGTCCTCACGCGTGTAGCCAACAATGCGCAGCAACGCATCGTTGGCATACAGAATCCGACCATCCAGGTCACCCAGGCTGATGCCGATGATGTTCGAGTCGATCATTCGACGAAAGCGCTGCTCGCTCCCGCGGAGCGCGGCCTCAGCATCTTTGCGCGCGGTGATGTCGCGCGCGATGCAGCCGACACCTGTGATGCGGCCGGCCTGCTGGACGGGAAAGACGCTCACCGCGATCCAGATCTGTCGACCGCCCTTGAGTCTGCCCAACGTCTCAATCCGCCTGGACCGCTCGCCCCGAGCACACCGGGCGAGGAGATCTGCTAACTGTGCGTGCTGCTCGGGCGGAACGATCAACGCCAGCGGCTGACCGACGGCCTCTTCTGCCGGGTAGCCATAGAGCAGCTCGGCGCCATGGTTCCAGCTGCTGATAACCCCGTCGAGGCTCGCGCCGATGATCGCGTCGGTTGACGATTCGACGATCGCGGCGAGCTGTAACGCGTGGTCAGATGCGGCGAGTGACGTGGAACGCATGGACAAAGCCTGGGACGGCGCATGCCGCGCCGGGCGTGGGAGCATAGACGCTCGATGTGTTCACCGGAACAAACATCTGTTGTGAAAGTGTCAAGGTTTGTCCAATCGGCGCGCCACTTCAGCCAGGATCACGCCGCTGGGGGCCAGGCGCAAGCCGTCGCCGCTGTCGACGGGCGGGACAACCGAGACGCCCCACTCGCGCAGCGTCGCCACTGAGGTCGCACAGCGTGGGTGCCGCCAGAGCGGCGGATTCACCGACACGGCGACCACCACGGGTGTACCACGCCCGA
>CBJLVJ010000377.1:0-4316 GCA_966426465.1 uncultured bacterium
GGGTGGCTTTTCGGAATGGCCGACAGCAGCGCCTCGGTGTACGGCATGAGCGGCCGGCGGTACAGCTCTTCAGCCGGCGCCAGCTCCACAATCCGCCCCAGGTACATCACCGCGACCCGGTCGCTGATGTGCTCGACCACGCTCAGGTCATGGGCGATGAACAGGTAGGCCAGGCCGAACTCGGCCTGCAGGTCCTTGAGCAGGTTGATGACCTGGGCCTGAATGGAGACGTCGAGCGCCGATACCGGTTCGTCCGCCACGATCAGCCGAGGCTGGAGCGCCAGCGCCCGCGCGATGCCGATGCGCTGCCGCTGGCCACCCGAGAACGCGTGCGGGTAGCGGCCCATGTGCTGCACGCGCAAGCCGACTCGCTCCAGCAGCTCGCGCACACGCGCCAGACGCTCCTCGGGCGAGCCGATGCGGTGGATCGCCAGCGGCTCACTGATGATCTCGTGCACCGTCATACGCGGACTGAGCGACGAGAACGGGTCCTGAAAGATGATCTGGACGTCTTTGCGATACGGCTTCAGGTCCCCCCGCGACCTGTGCGTCAGATCCACCATCTGGCCCTCGTGCCGCAGCAGGACCTGGCCCTCGGTCGGTTCAAGGGCACGCATGATCAATCGGCCGGTGGTCGTCTTGCCGCAGCCAGACTCGCCGACGAGTCCAAGTGTCTCGCCTTCGTGGACCTGGAAGCTCACACCGTCCACCGCCTTGACGTGGCCGACGACGCGCCGCAGCAAGCCGCGCTGCACCGGGAAGTGCTTCTTGAGGTTGCGCACATCCAGCAGCACTGGCGCCTGCCCGTTCGAGACCGTGGCCGGCTGTGTCTGGACGACGGTCATGGCTGATAGAGCGTGCAGCGCACCCAGTGGCCTGGCCTGGCTTGCGTGAGTGGCACCTCGTCAGGTCCCTGGCACGTCGGCTTCTTCGGCGCCGGACAGCGCGGGAAAAACGTGCAGCCGGGTGGCAGTGCGAACGGATCCGGCACGCTGCCGGGGATGGTCGCCAGGCGGCGCTTCACGGCGCCGCCGACCTGCGGGATGCTGCGCATCAGTCCCACCGTGTAGGGGTGGAGCGGTTCGTCGAAGATGGACCGCGCCTCGGCCATCTCCACGACTTTACCGGTGTACATGACCGCGACGCGGTCGGCCATCTCGGCGATCACGCCCAGGTTGTGGGTGATCATCAGGATGGCCATGTGGAACCGCTCCTGGAGCGACTGCATCACGTCCAGGATCTGCGCCTGAATGGTCACGTCCAGCGCCGTGGTCGGCTCGTCGGCGATCAGCAGACTCGGATTACAGCTGAGCGCCATGGCAATCATCGCCCGCTGGCGCATGCCACCTGAGAACTGGTGCGGATACTCGTCGAAGCGCTGACTCGGGTTGCCGATGCCCACCTGCGCGAGCATCTCGATGGCGCGCTCGCGGGCCTGGCGCAGATCGACGTGCTGGTGGAGCTGCACGGCTTCGGCGATCTGCGAGCCAACCGTATGCACCGGCGATAACGACGTCATCGGTTCCTGGAAGATCATCGCAATCTCGTTTCCACGAATCGAGCGCACCAGCGACCCGCGCGCATCCACCGTCGCCAGGTCCACCACCTGACCGTCGCGTCTGCGGAAGCGGATCGAGCCACTCTCGATGCGCGCCGTGCTGGGCAGCAGACGGAGGATGGAATGGGCCGTGACGCTCTTGCCGGAGCCTGACTCGCCGACCAGACCGAGCGTCTCGCCTGGCCGGATATCGAGCGTCACCCCCTCCACCGCTCTGACCACCCCGTCGTGCGTCACAAAATGCGTCCGCAGGTTTTCGATGCGCAACAGGCCGTCCGCGCCGGGTCCGGCTGGCGCCGTGGGGCGCATCTCGAGCTGGTGCATCAGAGCACCGAGTACGGGTCGCTTGCGTCGCGCAACCCGTCGCCGAGGAAGTTGAACGCCAGCACCGCCGCCGCGATGAAGCCAACCGGCATCAGCAGCCAGGGTGACTGGGCCAGCGTCTGAATGTTCTGCGCTTCCTGCAGCAACGTCCCCCAGCTCACCAGGGGCGGCCGGATACCAATGCCGAGAAACGTCAGGGCCGTCTCGGCCAGGATCATGCCCGGGATCGCCAGGGTTGAAACGACGATGATGTGGCCAAACACGGCCGGAATGAGGTGGCGCAGGATGATCCGCCGATCGCTGCCACCGGCGAGCTGGGTGGCCAGCACGAACTCCTCCTCGCGCAGCGCCAGCACCTTCCCGCGCAACTGACGCGCCAGCCAGGTCCAGCCAATCAGCGACAGGACCACGCTGATCGCGAAATACACCTGCAGTGGCGGCCAGAACGGGGGGAACGCGGCGGCCAGCGCCATCCACAACGGAATGGCCGGGAACGAGCGGATCACTTCGATCGTGCGCTGGATCAGGTCGTCCACCCAGCCCCCGTAGTACCCGCTGGCGACGCCCAGCACCGAGCCGATGATCAGGCTGAGCAGGACGCCCACGAGCCCGATGGTCAGGGAGATCTGGCTGCCGATCAGCAGGCGCGAGAGCTGGTCGCGGCCCTGGCGGTCGGTGCCAAGCAGGAACACGCCGGTGTCCTGGCCTGGCACGCCGAACAGATGTACGTTCAGCGGAATGAGTCCGAACAGCTGATAGGCTTCGCCGCGTACGAAAAACTGCACCGGCAGCTTGGTGCGTGGATCCGGCGTGTAGCTCCGACGCAACGTCTCGGGATCGGTCGTGAGTCGCAGTCCGAGCACGTGCGGATAGACCCGACCGTTGTCAACCAGGTAGATCGGCTGCGGTGGCACATAGATCGCGGCGTCGAATCGCTGGTCGGCGCCGTACGGTGCAAGGAAATTGGCGAACAGCGCGCACAGATAGAACACAAGGATGACCACTCCGCCGGCGACCGCCACGCGATTGCGCAGAAAGCGGCGGCGGATGAGCTCGAACTGGGACGTCGCGTAGCGTCGTTCCGCCAGCTCGCTGGTCGGCTCCTCGGCCGCCATGACGCCGTCGGTCGGGTACGACCAGACCGGGATGTCGAGATTGGCGCTGCCGGCTTCAGGGGCGCCGGTGGTCGGCTCGGCCGGCGCTGGTGCCGTTGGAGAGGTAGTGCGCTCGATGGCCATGCCGCTCAGCCTCCCCCTCTAGGTGTAACGAATACGTGGGTCGACCCACGCCAGCAGGAGGTCGGCGAGCAGGTTGCCCAGCATCAGCAACACCGCCAGCATCAACAGGAAGGTGCCGGCGAGGTAGATATCGTGGTTCAGCAGCGCATTGAGGAACAGCGGTCCAGTCGTCGGCAGCGACAGCACGATGCCCAGGATGGTCGCGCCGGAGATGAGGTGTGGCAGCTGCATGCCCATGACGCTGATCAGCGGATTGATGGCCACGCGGACGGCGTACTTGTTGATCACGGTCCGCTCCGGCAGGCCCTTGGCGCGCGCGGTGGTGATGAACTGCTGGCCCAGGATCTCCAGCAAGTTGCCGCGCATGATGCGGATCAGCTGGGCCGTGCCGGCCGCGCCCAGGATGATCGTCGGCCAGATCAGGTGGTTCACGAAGTCCAGCACCTTGCTCGGACTCCAGGGCGCGTTCTCCAGGTCGGGTGACACGAGACCGCCGGTCTGGGCGTTGAAGACGAACACACCCACGAACAGGTACACCAGGCCGAGCATGAAGTCCGGGATGCTCAGTCCGATGAAGCCGAGCGTGGTCAGGGCCACGTCGCCCACCGAGTACTGGTGCGTGGCCGAGTAAATGCCGATCGGGATCGCCACCAGCCACATGAACAGCAGCGCCAGGCCGCTCAGGACGAGCGTGAAGCCGAGCCGGCTGCCGATCAGGTCGCCCACCGGCTTCTTCCATTCGAAGGAGTAGCCGAAGTCGCCGCGCGGGAAGCCGGCGACCCAGGTGAGGTACTGGACATACACCGGCTTGTCCAGGCCGTACTGCTGGCGCAGGCTGTCCATCGCCGCCTGATCGATGGAACCACCCGAAGAGGCGGCCTGGGTGGCCAGCGTGGTCAGGAAGTCGCCTGGCGCCAGGTGGATGATGACGAACGTCAGGATGGACACCACGACCAGCGTCGGGATCATGCCCAGGAGTCGGCGAACGATGTACGCCAGCATGAACTACCCGCCCGGGCTCAGGCCTTCTTGAAGAAGAATTGGGCTGGGTCGAGGTTGCCCGGGCTCATGAAGATCCAGTCCGTCACCGCCTGCTCCGGCACGTTGCGGAAGTTGTTCTTCACCACAACGATCGACGGCACGACGCCGACCGTGCTGATGACCCACATCTGGTCGACCCCGATCCTGGCGATCTG
>CBJLVJ010000378.1:0-4313 GCA_966426465.1 uncultured bacterium
TCGACTTCTCGAGGGTGAGGGGGCTCATAGGGTCTGTATGAAACGGGGACGGTCTGCCGTGATCGATGGCAGTCCAGGGCAACAAACCGCCGCGCCGCGTCGCTATCGGTCGGCTTTCAAATCGGGCACGCCAGCGCGTGTCCACCACAACCCGTTCGACGATGTCCTCGAGCAGATCGACCGCGCCGCCGAAGTGCTCCACCCTGACCCGGACGCGCTCGAACCGCTGCGCCATCCACGGCGCCAGGTGATCGTCTCGGTGCCAGTGATGATGGACGACGGCCACCTGCGCATCTTCGAGGGCTACCGCGTCGTGTACGACAACTCGCGCGGCCCTGGCAAGGGCGGCATCCGCTATCACCCGGACGTCACGCTGGACGAGGTCAAGGCGCTGTCAGCGTGGATGGCCTGGAAGTGCGCTATCGTCGACGTTCCCTTCGGCGGCGCCAAGGGCGGCGTCGCGTGTGACCCGTTGAAGATGTCCGACGGCGAGCTGGAGCGGGTAACCCGCCGCTACATCTCGGAAATCTTCGACCTGATCGGGCCGATGGTCGACATTCCAGCGCCCGACGTAGGCACCAGCCCCAAGGTCATGGCCTGGGTCATGGACACCTTTTCGATGAAGAAGGGCTACGTGGAGCCGGGCGTGGTCACGGGCAAGCCCGTGCCCCTGGGTGGCTCAGGCGGCCGCATCGAAGCGACCGGGCGTGGACTGCTGTTCATCACCCGCGAAACGTTGAAGCGCCTGGGCCGCGATCTGCCCGACAGCACGGTGGCCATTCAGGGTTTCGGCAATGTGGGCTCCAATTCGGCCAAGCTGCTGCACCGGGCCGGCGCCCGCGTGGTGGCCGTCTCTGACGTGAGCGGCGCCATTTACGACCCCGCGGGACTGGATATCCCGCGCGTGCTGGCCTACTACCGCGAGACGCAGAAGCTCGCCGGCTTTCCGGGCACCCAGCTGCTCGACAACCCGCAGCTGCTGAGCCTGCCCGTGGACGTGCTGCTGCCAGCGGCGATGGAGAGTCAGATCACGGCCGACAACGCGGCCGAGGTGCGGGCGCGGATCATCGTCGAGGGCGCCAACGGGCCGACGACGCCCGAGGCCGACCAGATCCTCAGCCGACGCGGGGTGCTGGTCATCCCTGACATCCTGGCCAATGCCGGCGGCGTGGTGGTGTCGTACTTCGAGTGGGTTCAGGATCGCTACGGCTACTTCTGGAAGGAAGACGACGTCAACGAGCGGCTCGAAGAAAAGATGGTGGCCGCGTTCGACGCCGTGTGGAGCACGCGCGACCGCTTCGAGGTCAACGCCCGCACGGCCGCCTACATCCTGGCCGTGGACCGAATCATCGAAGCGCGCGCCCTTCGCGGGCTGTACGCGTAATTCCCCAGAGGGGACCCACGGGGTTTGTGAACCGTTCCCCGGAGGGGCCCCTGTGAGGTCTGGGTGCTTGCGCCGGAGGGATGCACTGGGTTCAAGCCGTTCCACGGACGGTGACCGAGCGCTGTGCCACAGGGCGTCCCCGCTGGGGTATGCCGGCGGGTTGTGGCACGGAAGTTGCGGTGGGCGGACCCTACGCAACTTGCCTCCGGGAGGGCCGCTTGGTGCAACGGGTTCCGCGTCTCATACAGGTCTTCAACGTCCAGTGCGTGATGTGCGGCCGTGCCGCGGGGCAATTGATGAATGGCACCTTTGTGCGGAACCAGCGCGTCCGCACGCCGGTGCCAGGCAAAAACGGCTCACGCTGTGGCGAGTGCGGCGGCAACCTCTATCTCGAACCTGACGAGTCGGTGACGCCGTTCATGGCCACGCAGATCGCCGCCCAGCGCACCGCTGCCCAGCAACAGGCCCTGGGTTCGGCCAGTCCCGAGAACCTGCGCGCGGCCTGAACGTCTTCGCGAACGCCGAGGACTGACTAACCGTCCTCAAAGGGGAGGGCGCCGCCAGTGCGGACCGCCCTCCACAGCGCGAGTAGCTCGTCGGCAAGCAGCTCGGCGGCCACGTCATCCGACTGCTGGCTGTCGAGCAGCCGCTTCTCGAACTCGGCCGGCGTGCAAGCCGTGTCGCACCAGCTCTGCAACAGCTCCATCTTGAGCCGCAGCGGGTGCCGCACCCCATGGCCCGAGGCGCGCGACCACTGGCGCTCGTACTCGTGCATGACGGCCCGGCAGAACGCCCCCGGTTGTTGCATGCCAGTAGTTTAACTCCGTGTCAAGGTCCCGGAGCGGGGCGGTGGTGTTTGCGGCCGCGCCGGTGCGGCCAACAATCCGCCTGAAGACGCACCTGGCAGCACTGGGCCAGCCGTACGTGGTAGCCGCCGACGCAGGCGCGGCCACTGCCCTGTCGTTCGGCCTGCGACCAGACGTGGTTATCGGCGACCTCGACTCGATCGACGACGCCACGCTGGCCCGCCTCAAAGCCGAAAACGTCACGTTCGAGACGTTCCCACGCGACAAGGACGCCACCGATGGTCAGCTGGCGGTACAGCGGGCACTCGAGGCCGAACCAGCCGAGCTGATCCTGCTCGGCTTCCTGGGTGGCCCACGCCTGGATCAAGCCGTGGCCAACGTGCTCCTGCTGATACGCATCAACGTACCGGTGAGTGTGCTCGACGAACACAATGCATGCCTGCTGCTCCGCCCGGGCGAGGAGCGCACGTGGCGACCCGAGGCGGGCGAGATTGTCTCGCTGATACCCCTCGAGCGCTCGGCGGAAGGCGTACGAACGCGCGGCCTGCGCTGGGCGCTGAACGGCGAGCGCCTCGAGCTGGGTGACACGCGTGGTATCAGCAACGAGCCGGCCAACGCGGCCGAAGTGTCAGTCTCGCTACAACGCGGCCTGCTGCTGATCACCCGCCATTTCCCCGATTAATGGCTCGGGTATAGTCGGGCCTATGGCCGCTCAGAACCTGCGCACGCCCGGGCCTACGCCACTCCCACCCGCCGTGCGCGAGGCGCTCGCGCGCGAGATGATCGCCCACCGAGGCTCGGAGTTCGCCACCATCCTGCGCGAGTGCGAGGCAGGCCTGCAGTGGGCGTTCCAGACGCAGCATGACGTGGTCATCCTGACCGCTTCGGGCACCGGTGGCCTCGAGTCGATCGTCGCCAACACGCTCAGTCCGGGTGAACGCCTGCTGCTGGCCAGCATCGGCGAATTCGGCGAGCGCATGAGCAAGATCGCCCGCGTGTACGGCGTCGACGTGGTGCAGGTCGACGTCGAACCGGGCAAGGCGGTGGAGCCGCAGATGCTGCAAGAGCGGCTGCGCGCCGAGCCTGACATCCAGACCGTGTTCGTGACCCACAACGAGACGTCCACGGGCGTGCTGAATCCACTGCCCGAGATCGCCAGCGCGGTGCGCCAGGTTCGGCCCGAGGCGCTGCTGCTGGTCGACGGCATCAGCTCGGTGGGCTCGGTGCCGGTCAAGCCAGAAGCCTGGGGCTGCGACGTGGTGGTGGCCGGCTCGCAGAAGGGTTGGATGATCCCGCCAGGCCTGTCGTTCGTGGCCATCTCGCCGCGCGCGTGGGAACGGCAGAGCCAGTCGAAGTCGCCGAACTTCTATTTCAACTGGGCCCAGGCCAGGCGAGCCGCCGAGGCAGGCAGCACGCCCTGGACGCCCGCGTTGAGCCTGTTCTTTGCCCTGCAGGTCGCGCTCCGGCTGATGCGTGAAGAAGGCCTGGACAACCTGTTC
Source organism: uncultured bacterium (assembly GCA_966426465.1). GTDB lineage: Bacteria > Chloroflexota > UBA6077 > UBA6077 > CF-72 > CF-72. The sequence continues at coordinate 3,690 of CBJLVJ010000378.1, forward strand.
GAGCGGCACCGCCGGCTGGCGCAGTTCACCCGCGAAGGGCTGGCTGACCTGGACGTGAAGCTGTTCGCTGATCCACGCTACGCCTCGCCGACCGTCACGACCGCGTACGTACCTGAGGGGGTCAACGCCAAACAACTGCTCCAGGCGCTGGAGCAGCGGCACGGTGTGGTGCTCGCCGGCGGACAGGGCAGTCTGTCCGGCAAGATCTTCCGCATCGGGCATATGGGCTGGGTGCACCAGGACGATCTGGCCGCCGCGCTTCGAGCGCTGCAGGTTGAGCTGAACAGCGCCCGCACGCCCAGCGCCGCCGCGCGCGGATGAGCCTCGACCAGCAGCCGCTGGTGCTCGTGGCCGATCCGATTGCCGAAGAGGGCCTGGCACTCTTGCAGGGACGCGCCCGGCTGGAGGTGGTGGCCGGCGACCGGGCCGCCCTGGAGCGTCACCTCGGCAAAGCGGCGGGCCTCCTGGTGCGCAGCGAGACGCGCGTGACCGCGGCGCTGCTCGATGCCGCGCCCGAGCTGCGGGTGATCGGTCGAGCCGGAGCAGGCGTGGACACCATCGACGTCGAGGCCGCCACGGCGCGTGGCATCGTCGTGGGGAACGCGCCAGGCGGCAACGCCGTGG
>CBJLVJ010000379.1:0-4309 GCA_966426465.1 uncultured bacterium
CGCGTCGCCCAACAGGTTGACGCCGAGCACCGTCGCCGCAATGCACAGCCCTGGCGCGATCATCTGCCAGGGGTACTCCTGGAAATAGCGCGCAGCCTCGTTGATCATTTCGCCCCATTCGGGCGTGGGCGGCTGCATGCCCAGGCCAAGGAACGACAACCCGGCCAGGTTCAGGATCACCGAGCCAAAGTTGGCCGTCGCCAGCACCGCCGCCGGACCGATGATGTTGGGCAGCACGTGGCGCAGCAGCACCTGCCAGCGTCCAGCGCCGGCCGCGACGGCGCTCTCGACGTACAGCGCGCTTCGCTCCTTGAGCAGCAGCACACGATAGGTGCGCGCGTACCACGGCCAGCTGGTGGCGATCAGGGCCAGCAGCAGGTTTGTGAAGGACGCTCCCAGAATGGCGGCGAAGGCCAGCGCCGTGACCAGCCCGGGCAGCGACATCATGGCTTCGATGACGCGGCCGATGATCGCGTCTGTTTTGCGGCTGCCGCTCACGGCAAACGCGGCGATCAGAAAACCGAGCAAACTGGTGCCCGCGCAGATCAGCGCCGCGCCGGCCAGTGACCAGCGTGCGCCGAGCAGCAGTCGGGCGAGGATGTCCCGGCCAAACTCGTCGGTACCGAGTGGATGCGTCAGCGACGGTTCCTGGAGCAGCGCATCCATGTGCTGCTCGAACGCGGTCCAGCCCCACAGCTGAGGACCGGCGATCGCCAGCACAACCAGCAGCGGGAGGAAAAACAGCGCGCCAAAGCCGGTCCACCCCAGCTTGCGCCAGCGACTGGGGCGGCGTCGGACGGGGATATCGGCGGTGGTGGCTCGCTCGCGAGCTGGTAGCTCGACGGCGGACGGGATGCGCATCGCGATCGACATGGTTGTGCCTACTCCTGCTCTGTGGCCGTCTCGCTCAGAGACTGCGCACGCGCGGATCGACCGCGGCGATGCCGACATCGACCACCAGATTCATCACGGTGAAGATCAGACCGGCGGCCACCGTGAAGCCGACGACCACTGGCTGATCGCGCAGCAGCGCCGAGTCGATCGCCAGTCGGCCAATGCCCGGCCAGGCAAACACATATTCCACCACCGCCGTGCCGACCATCAGATTGGCAAATACCAGCCCGAGCACCGTCAGCACCGGCACGAAGACGTTGGGCAGCACGTGTTTGAGCGTGACCGGTCGTGGCGCCAGGCCCTTGGCATGGGCCACCGTCACGTACTCCTGGTTGAGCACGTCCAGGACGGCCGAACGGGTCAGCCGCGTGAGCACGGCCACGTTGGCCACCGCCAGCACGACCGCCGGCAGGATGATGCCCGTGGGCGTCGGTGAGCCGAACGCTGGCAGCCAGTGCAGGTTGACCGCAAAGACCAGGATCAGCAGCAGGCTGATCCAGAAGCCGGGCATCGAGCCGCCCAGCGCCACCACGACCTGCGCCAGAGTGTCCGCCAGACGGCCGCGGTGGTACGCGGCGACGATTCCCAGGGGTAGCGCGATGACCACGCTCAGCGCGGTGGCGCACAGCGCGAGCAGGCCGGTTGCGCCGATTCGGCTCAGGTACAGCTCGGCCACCGGCGTGTACGAGCGGAAGGAGCGGCCGAAGTCGCCCTGCACCGCGCCGCCCAGCCAGTGCACGTACTGCAGCACCAGGGGGTCGTCCATGTGCAGCTCGGCCCGCTTGGCGGCGACCGCCTCGGGCGGCGGGCTGTGCATACCGCTGGCCTCCAGCAGGACGACGGCCGGGTCGCCAGGTGTCAGCGCATACAGACCAAACGAGACCACCGACACCACGAACAGCACCGACAGGGCGCCGAGCAGACGCTGCAAGATGTACGCAAACATGAAGCTGGCCCACCTTACGCCTAGTTGCTGATCGAGATGCTGGTGTCGATGATGTACAGGTCGCTGGGGTGCACTGTGTAACCCCGCACCTTGTTGCTGGTGGCGGCGATGAATGGCACCACCACCAGGTAGACGTTGGCCACGTCCTCTTTGATGAGCTGCTGGGCCTGGCTCGAGAGCGCCTTGCGTGCGGCCGGGTCGGCCTCGGCGCGCAGCTGTTGCAGCGTGCTTTCCTCGCGCGGGTCGGTGAAGCCGCCGTAGTTGGCCGGCCCTGCGCTGCTCAGCGTCTGGTTGAAGATGTACAGCGGGTCGCCGGTGACCAGCATGTTGGCCGAGTACATGGCGGCGTCGAAGTCGTGGCTCTGCGCCAGCTGGTCGCCAATGTTCTTCACCTGCTCGATCTGGACCTCGTAACCGAGCGGGGTGAGCTGGCCCTGCAGTGCCACCGCCATGGGTGTCCACTCGGTGCGGGCTGGCGCGCTGAGCAGCTGAAAACTGAGACGCTGGCCGTCCTTGACCCGCACTCCGTCGGCGCCAGGCATCCAGCCAGCCTGGTCGAGGATCTGCCTGGCGCGCTCGACGTCGGAGGTCTGCATGGACAGACTGTCGACGCCCAGGTCGGGCGGGAACATGCCGCTCGCCACCGCGCCCTGGCCGGCCAGGCCGATCTTCAGCAGGGCGGCGCGATCGACCGCCAGCGACGTGGCCTCGCGCACCGCGACGTCGTTGAACGGCGGTCGGCGGTGGTTCACCACCAGGTAGTCTTCGCGACCCGACGCGACGGTGCTGATGGTGAAGTCGCCGCCCACGCCCCTGGCCGCCTGGGGCGGCACGCCGTAGACCATATCGACGTCGCCCGAGCGCAGCGCCAGCATGCGCGCGTTGGCGTCGGTCACCAGGTGCACGCTCAGCCTGGCCAGCGGTGGCGGCCCGTCCCAGTGCTCGCTGAAGGCCTCGGCGTCAAGCTCCTGTCCAACCACCAGGTTGGTCGGCCGGTACGGGCCGGTCATGATCGTCCCGTTCTTGTGGATGACGAAGAACTGGGCCGACACGGCGTTCGGGAAATTGCCCATCGGCTGGGCCGTCTTGAAGTCCAGCGTGGTGGAGTCGACGACAGTGATCTGCGTGTCCTTGCTGAGCAGACCGTTGGCCGTCGGGTAGGCCGCCCAGTCGGCCTGGAAGGCAGCCGCCACGTCCTGCGCCGTGACCGGTGTGCCGTCCCAGAACCTGGCGTTGGGTCGCAGCGACACCCGCCAGGTGGTTGGATCGACGTTGCTGACGTCTCTGGCGAGCCACGGCACGAGCTCCATCTGGGGCGTGAGCCGGGTGAGCGTCTCGGCCAGACCCAGCCGCACCAGCTGGTAGCCGTTCCTGGTCGCATCCAGCGTCGCCGGGAACTCGCCGTCGACGGCAACCTTCAGCTCGCCGGTTGATTGGGCAGGCCGCGCGGTGGGTGCCGCGGCGCTCGACTGACGAGCGGCTGGAGCACCGCACGCGGCGAGCAGCACGGAGGCAGCCGCAGCCAGACTGGAAGCGCGTAGCAGGTAGCCACGCAGGCGACTGACGGTCGGCGCGCTCGGCCCGGGCAAAGACGGCGGATACGAATCCATGGGTGCCCCCCTCTCGTCTTCCTGTGGTGCTTATACCAGAGCTACAGTTGAAAGCTGATACAGCTGTACAGGAGCTTCGCTCACCCTAACGCCTCCGCGGGCCGCCTGTCAACTACGTTCAACAGTTGTGATGTTCAGGTGTAGCTAGATAGCAGCCGTTTGGGCTTCGTGGCCGCGGCTGGCGGCCGTACGCCCGTCAGGTTCCGAGCGCTGGCTTCGGACGCCGAGCACGCGCGCGCGTTGGGCGCAACGGGGTAATGGGACGTGGCGCGGGCATCCGCTCCTCCGTCTCGTCGGGCGGCGATGCCCCCGACGGCTGGTCCTGACCCTGACGTCGATACACGTCTTCCTCGAAGCTCGCCAGCAGGCCCTGACACCGCGCCAGCCACGCTTCCACCTCGTCGCGCCGATTGGCCTTGAACCAGTCACGCTCTTTGACGCGGTCGAACCAGCGGCGAATCTTTTCCAGATCCTGCTCGATCTCTTCGGCTTCCTCGAACGTGTAGTTCTCGCGGAAGCGCTCGAACTCGATCTCTTTGACGAATTTGGTCTCGCACTCTTCGATGATCTCGGCGTACTCGTTCGCGCGCTGCTCGCGGAAGGCCTCGACGATGCGGCTTTCATCTGCCGTCTGCAGCCGCGGCACCTCGAGCACGAACGTCTCGCCCCCCAACGCCGGAATCTTGGCCGCCACCTGGTTGACGTCGTCGACGACACCCGGCAGATCGGGAAAAATGCACACGCACTGCTGCAGGTACAACGCCCCCAACCGTTTGAGGTCGCGCCACACCGCTACCCGCTTGCTGGCGGGTTCGGTCGGAACGCGGTAGATGAGCACCCGCCAGCTCAGTGGGGCGCC
>CBJLVJ010000380.1:0-4309 GCA_966426465.1 uncultured bacterium
GCGTCAATCCGACCGCGAGCGCATGGCTACTCAGGCGACGGGGGCCGTGAGCTCCAGTTGGACGTTGTCCGGATCGCGGAACGGCAGGATGTCGATGCTGAAGCCCTCCAGGCGAGTGATCTCGCCGTGCGGAACGCCTTGCTCGTCGAACAGGCGCAGCGCGTCTTCGAGGTCAGCGCGCCCGGCCACGCTGAAGCTCAGGTGGTCCAGCCCGACGCGGTTCTCGTCGAAGCGGTCGCTCCGCGGCGCAACAGGCCGCAGGCCGAGCAGGAGATTGCCCGAGGCCATCACGATGCCGCCCCACAGGATCGGGTACACGGCTTCGGCCGACGGGTCGTCAGCCGGCGGCGACTCCACCGCGACCTGGAATCCAAGCAATCCCGTATAGAACTCGCGGCTGCGCGTGATATCGGTCACCGTGATGCGCAGGTGGTGGATCGGTCCGTCTGAGAGGCGCACAGGCATTGGAGTAGTTCCTCCCTCCCTGGCCGCCAAGGTTACGTGAAAGGAGCTTTCGCAGGTCGCTGCAGGGCTGCGTCAAGGTTCAGCCGCGACCCCTGGCGGCACGCCCGTACCGTTCCCTCAGGTGGGTATGTCATCCTGAGGGACGAACGAGCGAAGGATCCGCTACCTGTTGCGAGCGTAGGAGCAGCTGGATAGATCCTTCGCAAGCTCAGGATGACACCCGTCCGGTGACCATCGAATTGCGGGAAGCATTCAGGGGCCAATCTGTCGTAAGACGCTTTGTCCGGGCCCACTGCGACTCGGGCCAAAAACTGGCTTGTCGGCCGAGCTTCTGGGGTTTGCTACGTCTGCAGCGAGCGTTTACGTTCCTTGGCGCGCTCATCCGCCTTGAGCAGCCGCTTGCGCAGGCGGAAGGCGACGGGTGTGACCTCGACCAGCTCATCCGACTCGATGAAGTCCATCGCCTGCTCCAGGCTCAGCCGCAGCGGAGGCGAGAGCTTCACCGCGATATCCGACGTCGATGAACGAATATTCGTCTGCTTCTTTTCCTTGACGATGTTGAACGGCATGTCCTCAGGCCTGGAGTTCAGGCCGATGAGCATGCCTTCATACACCGGCGCCTGCGGTTCGACGAAGGTCTGCGCGCGCTCCTGCGCATTGCCGATCGCGTAGCCCGTGGCCGTGCCGGTTTCGCTGGCCACCAGCACGCCGTTGCGTGTGACGCCGATTGGGCCCTGCCAGCGCTCGTACCCGAGCAGGCGGCTGGCCATCACGCTGTGGCCGCGCGTGGCGGTCAAGAGCTGACTGCGGAGGCCGATCAGTCCGCGCGTCGGCACCCGAAACTCCATGCGCACCCCGCCGTGGCCGTCGTGGGCCATGTGCTCGAGCTTGCCAAGTCGTTTGCCCAGTAGCTCCGAGACCGCCCCGACGTGCTCTTCGATCGTGTCGACCACCAGGTGCTCGACCGGCTCGTGGGTCTGGCCGTCAATCTCGCGGGTGATCACCTCGGGCCGTGAGACGGCGAACTCGTAGCCCTCCCGACGAAGCGTCTCGACCAGGATGGCCAGGTGCAGCTCGCCCCGACCTGAGACGAGGAACTCGTCGGCGCTGTCGGTGTCCTCCACGCGCAGACTGACGTTCGTCTCTAGCTCGCGCAGCAGCCGCGCGCGGAGCTGTCGCGACGTGCTCGACACCTTCGCCTCGCGGCCGGCGAACGGCGACGTATTGACCCCGAACGTCATACGCACCGTCGGCTCCTCGATGGCCTGGGCCGGCAGCCGCTCGGGCGTGTTCGGATCCGCCAGCGTGTCGCTGATGGCCACGTCGACGATGCCGGTGAGCGCGACGATGTCGCCGACCATGGCGCACTCCACGGCGACCCGCGCCAATCCCTGGTAGGCGTACACGGCAACCACTTTGAATGGCCCGGTCTGCTGGCCGGTCCGGCTGAGCCTGACGACGCTGTCGCCCGGCCGAATGGCGCCGCGGCGAACGCGGCCAATGGCAAACCGTCCCTGGTGGCTGTCGTAGTCGAGCGTGGTCACCTGCAGCTGCAGCGGCCCATTCGGATCTCCCCGCGGGGGTGGCACGTGATCCAGGATCGTGTCGAACAGTGGCAGCAGGTCGTCGGCGAGGCGGTCGGGGCTCAAGCCCGCTTTGCCTTCACGCGCGATGGCGTACAGCACCGGGAACTCGAGCTGCGCGGCGTCCGTCGCCAGGTCCAGAAACAGGTCGGACGTGGCCTCGAGCACCCAGTCGGCGCGCGCGTCGCGCCGGTCGATCTTGTTGATCACCACGATCGGGCGCAGTCCGAGCTCGAACGCCTTCTGCAGGACGAAGCGCGTCTGTGGCATAGGTCCTTCGGCCGCGTCCACGATCAACAGGGCGCCGTCGGCCATGCCGAGCACTCGCTCGACCTCGCCCCCAAAATCGGCGTGCCCGGGCGTATCGATGATGTTCAGTCGCACCTCCTGGTCCGTGCGCCGATCGCGATACGGGATGCCGATGATCTTGGACAGGATGGTCACGCCCTTCTCACGTTCGAGGGGATTGCCCGTCATGCTGTCCAGCGTGAACCCGCCCTCGCCAAACTTGACGTGCACCAGGCCAGCCTGAGACAGCATCGAGTTCACCAGGCTGGTCTTACCGTGGTCGACGTGGGCGATAACCGCGACGTTGCGTAGATCGGGTCGGGCCGAGGACACGAAGGTGTTATAGCCGAGCCTGGCCAGGGGCGCGGTTCAAGGCCTGGCTATTGCCGACGGAGGGCGCTCGGCCAGGGCCATCGCGGCGGCGCGGACGCGCTCCTCGCGACGCGCCAGCCGCTCGCTCATGGCTTGCTGGACCTGTGCGACCAGGCGCGGATCGGCGGTGCGCGGCGAGCCGGCCGAAAACGGCGGCCGGGGATCGTACTCCATGCCGAGCTGGATCGCTTCGGCGGCGGCCTGACCTGCCAGCTCCGCCACCACGCGCAAGGCCACGTCGATGCCGGCCGTGACGCCGCCACCCGTGATGAGGTTGCCATCCACCACGACGCGTGCATCTGAAGGTGTCGCGCCAAAGTGGCTCAGCATGTGGCGGGATGCCCAGTGGGAGCCAGCCGTGCGTCCCTCGAGCAGCCCGGCAGCCCCGAGCAGCAGCGAGCCGGTGCACACCGACACCACGAACCGCGCGTTCTCGGCCGCGCTCGCCAACCACGCCAGGACGTCCCGATCGGACAGGAGTGCGTCGACGCCGGGCCCGCCTGGTACGCAGACGACGTCCAGCCTCGGGCAGTCCTGAAGGGTGCGGCTCGGCAGCAGCCGCAGGCCCGAGTCCGCCTGCACCGCATCGAGCGTCTTCCATACGACGTGCACGTCGGCCTCACGCACGCGCGCGAACACCTCGTATGGGCCCGTGAGATCGAGCTGCGTGAGATTCGGAAACAGCAGCAGACCGATCTGCTTGCGCCTGGTGTCTGCCACGCTCTGGAGTCTACTGAGCGCTGGTGGCAGCGCGCGCGTTGGCCGGGTCGCTGCACGGGACGGTATGCTCCCCGGGCTGCCGCCCTCGTGCACCAGGAACTTCGAACGCTGTACGAGCACGACCAGGAGGACCGCCGGCGCGGCGGCTTCGGCCCCTGGGTGCTCGTCCGCGACTGGTTTCGGCGTCGGCGCCTGAACCGGCTGATCGCCGCCGGCGCGCTCCGCGGGGCGGCGGCTGAGGACTACTTCCACGCGGCCATGCTGCTGCACCATGCTCCCCGCCTGCGCGACTACTGGCGTGCGCACGAGCTGGCGCAACGGGCAGCCGAGCTCGGCTACGCCCCGGCGCGCTGGCTCGTCGCCGCCAGCTACGACCGCTGGCTGATGCGCCAGGGCAAGCCGCAGAAGTACGGTACCCAGTACAGGCTGGCGCACCCGCTGTGGCAGGTCTGGGCGTGGGGTCGCTACAGGCTGTGGGAAGTGGACCCGGCAACTACGGACGCCGAGCGCGCCGAGTGGGGTGTCCCCCCGCTCGAGATTGTCCGCGAGTGGGCCGAGACGCTCGGCGCCGGCCGCGAGCGGCCACGGCTCGGGCCGCTGCTCGCGGTGATCGAAGCGGGTGAGCTGCGCGTCGAGGTGCAGGACATCAGCGCTGTGTGGAGCGTGGCGCCTGCTCGCGAGCCTCTGCCGCCCGCGCCCCTCGCGCCGGAGCAGATCGCTGGCCTTCCGCGACTCCCGGCGGACCTGTCACCGTGCCGGGTCGGCGACGTGCGGGGAGCGACCGCGCCCGACGGCCGGGTCGTCCTCACGTGGCAACGGGAGCAGCTCTCCGCGAGCGGAGCCTACGTCTATCACTGGCGGTGGGCGCACGCGCCGGTGCT
>CBJLVJ010000381.1:0-4308 GCA_966426465.1 uncultured bacterium
ACGGTTGGCGCCGCCTCTGACAACACGTTCGGCTCGCTGGTCGGCAGTGGCCTGACGTCGAGCGCGGCCACGCGTGGCGTGGTCTCGGGCGTTTGCGCCAGCCCGCTGGCGACGGACTGCGTTCGCATCGAGACTCCGACAAAGCCGCTCGCCAGGATCGCCCCGCACGCGCCGGCATGAAGAATCGGTCGACGCAGGCGGTGGACGAGGTTAGAGCTGCCGCGCGGCAGGGCTCGTCATCTCCCGATCGGATCTCACCAGAACGCCGGCCATCTTACGCATAATCGGACCGTGTCTGGCAATGGGGTGTTCGTTCCCGGCGACCTCGTGTTGCTGCTTGATCCGGACGGACGGCGGTTTCTGGTGCGCCTTCGCGAACACGACAGCCTGCACCACCATCGCGGGGCGGTGCGGCACGCCGACGTCATTGGCCAGGCTGAAGGCACGCTGGTGCGGTCGAGCCAGGGCCGGCTCTTTGCCGCGTTGCGGCCACGCCTGATCGACTACACGCTCGATATGCCGCGGCGCAGCGGCATCGTCTATCCGAAGGATGCCGCCCACCTGCTCGCGTGGGCGGACATTGCGCCCGGCCAGCGCGTGCTCGAGTCCGGGGTCGGCTCAGGCGGCCTGACGCTGGCGCTGCTGCGCGCGGTCGGCGAGCACGGCCAGGTCATTGGCTACGAAGCGCGTGCGGACTTTATCGACCTGGCGTTGTCCAACGTGCACGCCTTCGGCTACCAACAGCCAGGCAACCTGCTGCTGCGCGAGCGCGACGTCTACGCCGGGCTGATCGATCGCGATCTCGACCGCGTCGTGCTCGACCTGCCCGAGCCGTGGCAGGTGCTACCGCACGTGCCCGGCAGCCTGCGTGCGGGTGGTTGGGTTGCGGCATACACGCCGTCGATCGTCCAGGCCAGCCAGTTCGTCGAGGCGCTGCGCGCCTCGCGTCGCTACGTCCAGGTCGAAACCCACGAGGTGCTGCTGCGGGGCTGGCACGTCCAGGACCAGGCGGTGCGGCCAGAGCAGCACATGGTCGGCCACACCGGATTTGTGAGCGTCGCACGGCTCATTTGCGAGCCGCGTGAACCTGGCAGCCGAGTGCGCCAACCGTGATAGAATCCTCCAGCACTCGGGCCCGCCGGCGAGGGTGGTGTAGCTCCGCGCGCCAAGCGCGCGCACTCCGGATGCCCTGAAAGGATGCCCTGTGACCCAGACGAAAAACACACAGACTGGTTCGAACGCCGCGGGGCCAGAGCGCGGGCAAGCCCGTCGGGGAAGCCCGGTGGGTACGGGAAACCGTGGTGGTCGGGGATCGGCTGTCGTGACTGGGGCCGGCGCGCCGGCGCGTGCACCGATGCCGCTGGCCGGCGCGGGTGGTCGCCGTGGCCGAGGCAATCCTCTTGATTTCGTCCGCGACGTGCGCTCGGAGCTGCGTAAAGTCGCCTGGCCGAATCAGCGCGAAACGGTCAACCTCACGGCGGTGGTGATTGCCTTCTCGGTGATCGTCGGCCTGTTTCTGGGTGGCATCGATTTCCTCTTTCAGGAGCTGTTCCGCTTCCTGCTGGGCCTGAGTGGCGGCGGGGGTCTCTAAGTGGTCGATCAGATCAGCATGACCGACAGCGGCAACGGCGCGGCCGACCAGGACCGTAAGTGGTACGTGATTCACACGTACTCGGGCTACGAGAACAAGGTCAAGACCAACCTCGAGCACCGCATCGAGTCCATGGGCGTCCAGGACAAGATCTTTCAGGTGGTGATCCCCACCGAGGAAGAGATCGAGATCAAGGACGGCCAGCGGCGCACTGTCCAGAAGAAGGTCTATCCGGGCTACGTCATGGTCGAAATGGCCATGGACGACGACGCCTGGTACGTGGTGCGCAACACGCCCGGGGTGACGGGCTTCGTCGGCACAACCACGCGGCCCTCGCCGCTGCAGGACGAGGAAGTCAAAAAGATCCTCAAGAAGATCGGCCAGGAGCCGCCGAAGGTCAAAGTCAGCTTCACCAAGGGCGAGCGCGTCAAGGTGGTCGACGGTCCGTTCACCGACTTCATCGGCGTGGTCGACGACATCAACCCTGAAAAGGGCAAGGTGCGCGTGCTGGTCTCGTTCTTCGGTCGCGAAACGCCCGTCGAGCTTGATTTCCTTCAGGTCCAGAGAATCGTCTGAGGCATGGCGAAAAAAGTAAAAGCGGTCATCACGCTTCAATTGCCGGCTGGTAAGGCCACGCCCGCCCCGCCGGTCGGCCCGGCGCTGGGCCAGCACGGCATCAACATGATGGCCTTCCTCAAGGAGTACAACGAGCGGACCGCCGGTCAGGCGGGCATGGTCATCCCGGCGCTGATCACGATCTTCGAAGATCGCTCGTTCAACTTCGTCACCAAAACCCCGCCGGCGGCCGATCTGATCAAGAAGGCTGCCAACATCGACAAGGGCAGCGGGACGCCCGGCCGGACGACCGCCGCCACAATCCCGCGCGCGAAAGTGCGCGAGATCGCCGAAACCAAGATGAAGGATTTGAACGCCAACGACATCGAGGCCGCCATGCGCATGATCGAGGGCGCGGCCCGAAGCATGGGCGTTGCCGTTCGGGACTGAGCAATGACAAGACACGGAAAGAAATACCGCGCCGCGACCCAGAAGGTCGATCCGCTCAAGCTGTACGCGCCCGAGGAAGGCATCAAGCTGGTCAAAGAGACCGCCTATGCGAAGTTCGACGAGTCGGTCGAGCTGCACATTCGCACCGGGCTGGATCCCAAGCACGCCGACCAGCAGGTCCGCGGCTCGGCAGTGCTGCCAGCGGGCACCGGCCGCACCCAGCGTGTGGTCGCCTTCGCCCAGGGCGACAAGGCGCGCGAAGCTGAAGCCGCCGGAGCCGACATCGTCGGCGCCGACGACCTGGTGCAGCGTATTCAGGGCGGCTGGACAGATTTTGACGTGGCCGTCGCCACCCCCGACATGATGGGCATGGTGGGCCGCCTGGGCAAAGTGCTCGGCCCGCGCGGGCTGATGCCCAATCCTCGCTCGGGCACCGTGACCCCGGACATCGGACGCGCCATTCGCGAGATCAAGGGTGGTCGCGTCGAGTTCCGCGTCGACCGCACCGGTGTGATCCACGCGCCCATCGGCAAGGTGAGCTTCTCCGAGGACAAAATCCTGCAGAACCTTGGTGCGCTGGTCGACGCGATCGTGCGCGCCAAGCCAAGCGGGGCCAAGGGCACGTACCTGCGTACCTTCAACGTCGCCTCGACCATGGGCCCAGCGGTCAGTCTGGACCAGCAGGGCACGCTGGACCTGGCCAGCTCGGAAACGTAAACTTTCAGCGCTAATCGCATAGCCGAAGACTGCCGGTGCCCACCGGGGCTCAAAGACTGGCCTGGCCAGTCGCCTGCCGAGGCGAACGTTCTGTGTGCGTGCAACGGCGTGTTGCGCGTGCGAGCCTTCGACCTCGAGCGGGTCGGGGGCTTTTTTGTTCGTCAGATTTTTTGTTCGCAGAAAGGAGGCGCGATGGCCAAAAGTCGCGTGAAAGCGCGCGCCGAGAAGGACGCGGCCATAGACGGTCTCGCCGAACGCCTGGGCCAGGCCGAGATCGCCGTGCTGACTGAGTATCGCGGGCTCAGCGTGGCTGACCTGCAGGACTTGCGCGGTCGCCTGCGCGCGTTCGGCGTCGAGTACGTCGTAGCCAAGAACACGCTGACGCGGTTCGCCGCCGAACGCACCGGGCGCACCGGTATCATCGACGACCTGGTCGGGCCGACGGCGATCGCCTTTGGCGTTGACCCGGTAGCCACCGCCAAGGCGCTCCAGGACTACACGCGCGTCAACCGCACGTTCGCCCTCAAGGCCGCGTTGCTGGGCGACCGGCGGATCGACCCCCGAGAAGTGGAGCAGCTGGCCACGCTGCCGCCTGCCGAGCAGCTTCGGGGTCGTGTTTTCGGCATGATCGTGAGCCCGCTGCAGCGGACAGTCAGTGTGCTGGCCGCGCCGCTGGCGTCGATGGCGCGCTTGCTCGATGCGCGCCGTACGCAACTTGAAGAATTGGGCGGCGAGGCCGCTCCAGGAGGTGGAACGATGGCAAATGTTGACGAGCTGGTAAGCAGCCTCAGCGAGCTGAAGGTGCTCGATCTGGCGAACCTGGTCAAGCGGCTCGAGGAAGAGTGGGGCGTCTCGGCGGCTGCCATCGCGGCGCCGGTGGCGGCGGGTGCGGCTGCCGCCACGGATGGCGCGGCTGCGGCGCCGGTCGAGGCGCAAACCGAGTTCGACGTGGTGCTCATGCGTCCACTCGGGACACTCTTCCAGCTGTTCGTCAG
>CBJLVJ010000382.1:0-4302 GCA_966426465.1 uncultured bacterium
CGGCGGCACCGCATCTTCGACCGCTTCTACCAGGCGCATAGCCACGACGCCTTGACCGGGCCGCCCAGCGGCATAGGCCTGGGACTGTACATCAGCCGCCAGATCGTGGAGTTACACGGAGGACACATCGCCGCCGAGTTCCCGCCAGACGGAGGTACCCGGTTCGTCGTTGCGTTGCCGTCCGGCCTCGGCGGCGAGGCCACACCCGGTCCATGCTCGAGCAGTGACCGGTAGCGTGGCAGGCGACCGGCTGCCACGCGTGGTTGGCTGCCGTTATGTGGTGCCCTTGCGAGAGGGCGGCTCGCTGCCCGCGGTGGTGGACACGGATGCCGATGGCAGCTTCGTGGTGAAGTTCCGCGGCGCGGGTCAAGGGCCGAGGGCGCTGGTGGCTGAGGCGCTGGTGGCGCTGATCGCGCAGGCGCTTGGCCTGGCGGTGCCGCGGCCGGCCGTGGTCGAGCTGGACGATGGCTTTGGTCGCAGCGAGCCCGACCCCGAGATCCAGGACATTCTGCGCGGCAGCGTGGGCGCCAACTTTGGCCTGGAGCTGGTGCACGGCGCGCTGGCGTTCGATCCGGCCGTGGATGCCGACCTGCTCTCGCCGGAGGCAGCCGCCGACATCGTGTGGCTGGACGCGTATGTGACCAACGTGGACCGCACCGCGCGCAACACCAACCTGCTGGTATCCGGGCGGCGGGTGTGGCTGATCGACCACGGCGCGGCGCTGTTCTTCCATCACCGCTGGAGTGGTTGGCAGCAGCGCATCCAGTCACCATTTCCGCAAATCAGCGAGCATGTGCTGCTGGCGCGTGCGGGCAACCTGGAGGCGGCGGATGCACGCCTCCGGCCGCGGCTGGATCCCGCCCGGGTTGCCACCATCGTCGAGTCGGTTCCGGACGATTGGCTGGGTGACGAGCCCGAGCTCGCTGACGTCGCGCAGCAGCGTGAGGCGTACCTCACCTACTTGCTCGAGCGGTTGAACGGACCTCGAGCATGGCTGCATGAAGCCATCGCCGCACAACAGCGCGGTCCCACAAAACTCCAGCGGAGGATGACCCACCGTGTGGTATAGCTACGCGATCGTGCGCGTGGTGCCGCGGGTGGAGCGGGAGGAGTTTCTGAACGTCGGCGTGGTGCTTTTCAGTCGTGAGCTGGATTTTCTGGGCGCACGCTTTGAGGTGGACCCGTTGCGCGTGGGCAGCCTGGCGCCGGACCTCGATGCGCAGGTCATCGCGCGGCACCTGGCGACCTTTCAGGCCATCTGCGATGGCGAGGCCGTCGGAGGACCTATCGCGGCGCTACCCAAACCCGAGCGATTCCACTGGCTCGTGGCGCCACGCAGCACCATCATCCAGACCTCACCGGTCCACGTCGGACGCAGCCGCGCTCCGAAGCAGGCGCTGGACGACCTGCTGACGGAGTTTGTTCGTCCACCGCACGCGGCCACACCTCAAGCAGCAACGTAACGTTCGACCAGCGCGAGCAGACCATCCACGTCGAAGGGCTTGGCGAGGCAGGTCCGCACGCCAAACGAGCGCAGCCGCTCCGCCGTACGCGGCAAGTCGTGCGAGGCCGAAGTTACCACAATCGGCACCTCGTCACATGCCCGGTTGCGGCGACACTCCTCGACAAAGGTCCAGCCATCCATCACCGGCATCATCAGGTCGAGCACGATCAGATCGGGCCGGCGATCAGTCAACGCCGCGAGCGCTTCGACGCCATTACTGGCTTCGGAGACCTCGTACCCGTCGTCGCGCAGCACCTCGCTCACCAGAGTGCGGATCGCCACGTCGTCTTCGACTACGAGGATCTGCCTCATCGCGCCGCTTCGTCGCGGCAAGGAATATGCCAGTTCACCATCGTTCCACTCCTTCACAGCTCAGGCCGCGGCCCGACTGATGTGGTCGCGCTGCAATAGATCCGTTACGGACGACGCGCTCTCCGCCCGTCCATACAGTGCTCCCTGGCCAAGCGAGCAACCAGAGCTGGCGAGTCGCATGGCCTGCTCACTCTGCTCGATTGCCTGCGCGGTCACCGCCATGCCCAGGGCCGCGCCCAGGGCGACGCTCGCGCGGACCACCAGTGGTGACGAGGACAGGCCGGCGTCAATCTTCAAGACGTCCACCGGCAAGCGACTGAGCGATACCAGCGATGTTTCCCCGGCCCCGACGTCGTCGAGCGCCAATCGCACGCCCAGGTCGGCGAGCGCCTCGAGCACGCCACACACGGCGTCGGCATCCTGCGCCACCGCGCGTTCGGGCACCTCCAGGCGCAGGCAGCGCGCCGGAAGTCTGGCGCCACCCAAGGCCGCGCTGACGACGTGGACGAAATCAGGTTGTTCGAGCTGTCGGGCGGAGACGTCAACCTGAACGACGATGCCAGGCTGAAGCGCCTGCCATTCGGCGGCGTCGAGGCACGCCTGCTCCAACGCCCAGCGTCCCAGCTCCAGGACGATACCCGTCTCCTCCGCGATGGGTTGGAAATCCTGGGCCGCCAACAACCCGCGCCAGGGGTGTCGCCACTGCAGCACCGCTTCCAGCCCGACCAGTGTTTCGTTCGGCAGGCTAACGATCGGCTCGTAGTTCAGCACCAGCTCGCCATGTTGGACGGCCCGCCGCAGCTCCGTCTCGAGCTCGAGTCGCTCCATGGCTCGTTCGCCCATGTCGGTGTCGAAGATCTCAAAGCGCGCCTTCCCGCCAGACTTGGCGCGGTACATCGCCAGGTCCGCTTCGCGCAGCAGGTCGTCGGGTCGGTGGCTCCGATCGGTATCCAGCGCGATGCCGATGCTCGAGGAGACGCTGACGCGCTGGTCGCCGAGCTCGAAGGGAATGCGCAGGGCTTCGCAGATGCGCTCCGCCATGCGCGCCGCATCGCTCGGGTCACGCATGTCCTCGAGCAGTACGGTGAACTCGTCACCGCCTAACCGCGCGATCGTGTCCTCGCGCCGGACGCAAGTGAGCAGTCGTTCACTGGCGGCGACCAGCAGGGCATCACCGGCGGCGTGCCCGAGTGTGTCGTTGACCGTCTTGAAGTTGTCCAGGTCGAGGAACAGGACCGCTACGCTGCCATCGCCGGCTCGGACCATGGCGTGTTCCAGGCGCTCCGCGAACAGAGCCCGGTTGGCGAGCCGTGTCAAGGGATCGTGGAAGGCCTGGTGCTCGAGCTGCTCGTTGGCAGTTCGCAGCTTGCGAACACCTTCCAGGGTGCGATCGATGTAGCGAGCCGCCAGGTGGCGTACGAGCGCCACTGCCGCGCCGATGACGAATGCGCCGATGAGGCCAACCCGCACGTAGGCATAAACGATCGTCAGCGCAGCGGCAAGCAGCGCCGCGTAGCGCGGCCACATGCGTGCAACGCGGACCGTCCAGCGGTGGGCTGGACTGCGCTGCAGCTCGGCCGCCAGCGCCAGCGCCAGGGGCAGGCTCTTGAAGTAGAACGCCAGCCCGGCCAGTGCCGTGAGACTGGCCATCACGGCAAGCATCGCCCAGTCGAGCTCGGCGATGGAGCCAACCAGACAGACGCCCAGGCCAGTCGCGGCCAGCGCACTGAACGCCAGACCCTGGCCGTGCTCTCGCAGCCAGGTGGGTGTGCCACCCCGGCGTCGGTCGGCGCCAGTTGGGCGAGCGGGCCGGCCGGCGGCAGGGGACGACGGCTCGCCGGCGGCCGGTACCGCGCTCAGCATCGACGCCTGGACTGGCTCGAAACCGATCTGGTTGCCTCCCTCCGCCTTGACGCGGGCGAGCGCGTTCTTGGCCGCCTGGAACAACTGGTCGGCCGTGGCGTCCTGGCCGTTGACCACCGCGCCGCCGATGCTGACCGTCACGCGCGCCAGATCGACACTGTTCGGGATCTCGTGCTTCTGTTCGGCGGCAGCGCGGCGAATGCGTTCGGCGGCGATCTGCGCCTGGGCGAGGTCCGTCTCGGGCAGCAGCACCGCGAACAGACCGCCTGCCAGCCGTGCGGCCAGGTCGTACTCGCGGGTGGCATCCGCCACCGTCCGCGCGGCGCCTCTCAACACCGCGTCTCCGGCATGGTGCCCGTGGGCTGCATTCAGCTCACCGAGCCCATCGATGTCGAGCAACAACAGGCTCACCGGCCGGTTGAAGCGTCGTCCGCGATTGAGCTCGCGCGTGCACGTCTCGGTCAGGTACGGCAGCGTGAACAACTCGGTCAAGCCGTCCTGGCGGCTCTGAGCGCGCACATTTGGCAGGTCCAGCACGCGGTGGATCAGCCACAACGGCGCAGCACCAACGGCCGCTGCCCACGGTGCGACCAGCGTCAGGTGCGCTAGTGGCAGGCCCATCA
>CBJLVJ010000383.1:0-4274 GCA_966426465.1 uncultured bacterium
GCGCCAGGTTGGTCCCGAACTCCTCGTACAGCAGCGGCGCGTCGGGCTTGAGCGCCGCCTCCGGATCGGCCACGGCAGGCAGGGGCTCATAATCGATCTCGAGCGCGTCGATCGCGTCATCGGCCTGTGCACGCGTCTCGGCAACCACGGCGACGACCGCCTCGCCCACGAAACGGACCTTGTTGCGCGCCAGGACTTTATTGGGCGGACGGTGGTCGTCCTCGAGTTCGGTCGGCCAGTCGCCGGGCAGGTCGGCAGGCAGCGCGGCGTCTATGTCCGCGGCGGTCAGCACGGCTACCACACCTGGCAGATCGCGTGCAGCCGACACGTCGACGCGCCCGAGCCGCGCGTGCGCGTATGGACTGCGCGCGAAGGACAGTTGCACGAGTCCAGGCAGAACGAGGTCTTCGAGGTATGCGCCGCTGCCGGAAACGAGTCGAGGATCCTCGCCGCGTTTGATCGGCATGCCCAGCATGTTGGGGGTGACCACCATGCGGCAAGCGTACCGGAACGTTAGCCGTCGATCAGCAAGCCCGCGACGAGCGCCACGCGGCGTGGAAAGCTATCGGTGAGCACGTGCTCGTGCGCGGCGTGGGCGCCTTCGCCCTCTGGCCCGAGGCCGTCGAGGGTGGGAATGCCGATGGCCGCCGTGAAGTTCCCGTCGGACCCGCCGCCAGTGCTGCCTTCGCGCAGGTCGACGCCCATCGCCGCGGCGATCTGGCGCGCACGCTCGAACAGGCGGGCCATCGCCTCGGAGCGCTCCATAGGCGGTCGGTTCAGGCCACCCTCGACGTCCAGGACGGCCCCTGCCAGTCTGGGCTGCAGACCGTGGATTGCCCGATCGATGCGCTCGGCCTCGGCGAGCGTCTGCACACGGACGTCGACCTGGGCTTGTGCCTCCGCGGCGACGACGTTCGGCCGGGAGCCACCGTGTACCACGCCCACATTGACCGTGGTACCCACCGCGTAGTCATTCAGAGCGTGCAGCGCGATGACCTGATGCGCCAGCTCGTCGATCGCGCTGATGCCCTTCTGGGGCTCGACACCGGCGTGCGCAGCCCGACCGGTGATGCGCACCAGGTAGTCGCCGGTGCCTTTGCGGGCGGTCTTCAGCGTGCCGCCGGGCAGGGGCGATTCGAGCACGTAGGCCAGTGCCGCGTCGCGCGCTGTCTGCTCGATCAGTGCCCGCGACGTGGGACTGCCGACTTCTTCATCGGACGTGAACAGGATCTCGAGCCGGCGCCTGGGCTGCAGTCCACGCTCGCGCAGGGCCTTCAACGCGAAGTACAGGCCGACGATGCCGCCTTTCATATCGAAGCAGCCCGGGCCGCGCGCCACCCCATCGGCGTCAACGCTGAACGGAATGCGCTCGAGCGTGCCCTTCGGCCAGACGGTATCAAAGTGGCACAGCGCCACGGCCTTGGGCGCGCTGCTGTCAGTGCCTTCGACGCTGGCGCGCAGGTGCGGACCGCGCTCGACGCCGTTCGGCGCCAGCCGCTCGACCGTGCCGAACTGCTGGAACAACGAGGCGATTTCGTCGGCCAGGCGAGCCAGGCCCGCCGGGTCATCGCTCGGCGACTCGATCTGGACCAGCCGACCCAGCAGCTCGACCATCTCGGACCGCCTCGGCTCGAGGCTGGCGCGCACCTCCGCGGCAAGCTCGTCAGCGGTCATGCGGGCAATGCCGCACGCTCAGCCTCGAGCACCAGCTGGCGAACCGTGTTGGCGCGAATGCGGGCGACGCTCGCCTCGAAGCCGAGCCCGGGCCGATCCCATGGCACGTCGATGGCCCCAGCGTGAGCAGAAATGGGCGGATCGACGATGTCCTCGCGGTAGTACTTGTCCGAGCCCGAGACGTCGCCTGGCAGCGTGAAGCCCGGCAGACTGCAGATGGCCACGTTGGCCGCCCGACCAACGCCAAACTCGTGCATGCCACCGCACCACACCGGTATGCCACGCGACGCGCACAGGTCGTGAACGCGCCTGGATTCGCTGAGGCCACCCAGCCGACTGACCTTGACGTTGATCACGCGGCAGCTGCCCAGGTCCAGGGCTTTGCGCGCGTCGTGGACCGAGTGGATGCTTTCGTCGAGGCAGATCGGCGTGCGCAGCTGCGACTGGAGACGGGCGTGGTCGACGATATCGTCGTCGGCGAGCGGCTGCTCGATCATGGTCAGGTTCAGCTCGTCGAGCGCGATCAGGGCCGCGACGTGGTCTGGATTGTCGAGTGAATAGGCCGAGTTGGCGTCGGCCATCAGGGCCACGTCTGGCCAGCGCTGGCGCACCGCGCGCAGATAGTCCAGGTCACGACCGGGTCCGATCTTCATCTTGATGCGTCGGTAGCCCTGGTCGAGATAGCGCTCGACCTGCTCGACGATGCTCTCGACGGTCGGCTCGATGCCCAGGCTGACCCCCGACAGGATCTCGCGCCGCGTGCCGCCCAGCGCCGAGGCGAGCGGCGTGCCGCGGACACGACACCACAGGTCCCAGCACGCCATCTCCAGGCCGGCCTTGGCGAAGTTGTTGCCGCGCACTTTTGCCCATGTGCCCGCCGCTTCGTCCGGATCTTGCCAGCCGACACCAAGCACGCCAGGCACAAGGAAGTCGCGCAGGATGTGCCACGACGTCTCACTGGTCTCCGAGCAGTAGTACGGATCCGAGGGGCTGGCGCACTCACCCCAACCTTCGGCGCCGTCCTGGTCCTGCACGCGAAGCACGATGTGGTCGAGGTGGTCCTTGGTGTGGCTGGAGGTGGTGAATGGGCGCACCAGCGGCAAGCGCACAAGGAACAGCGCGACCGAGCGCAGACGATGGCTCATCGGCTGCGTTCGAGCAGGTAGCGCGGATGGGCCGGGTCGGCGCGCGCAAAGCCGACCGCCACGAAGCCGGCGGCGAACGCGCTCTGGAACGCCTGGCGCAGCGCCTGTTGCCACTCATCCGCGAGCCTCGGGCCGGCCTTGAGGTCGGCAATGCGGGGTGGCACCTGGATGTGCAGGTGGTCGGCGCGAGGCGGAATCTCGTGCGCCCGCTCCGGGCGGCCGGACGTGCCGGTGTCGATCAATTCAAGGCCATCGGGCCACGCGGTGGTTCGGCCGCTGGGCTCGCGCGAGGTTGACCACTCGGCGATCAACCGGTCGGTCGCCAGACCCACGTTCAGCGCGTCGGTACGCGAGCCATACATGTCGCTCTCGTAGGTCCGGCAGGTGGCGCCAAGCACGGCCAGGTTGAACGAGGCGTTGCTGGCCTGGAGCGGGTCGAACGCCCACACGACGGCGTCGAGCCCCATCTCGTGCGCTCGATGGCGCTGCTCGAACTTGAGCAGGCGGCCGACACCGGTGCTCTGATGAGCCGGGTGCACGCCGGTCAGCTGCGAGTACAGGATCAGGCGATCGTTGAGCTTGCCGAGGAAGGCGAACGCGAACCCCACGAGGGCCTGGTTGGCGTCGAACGCGCCCAGCACCAGGCCGCCAACCTTCTGGGCGGCGGCCATGACGGCCACCGGCAAGACGTAGCCGTCTTCGGTGATACCCCAGGCGCGCCGTTGGAGCTCCTGACAGGCGCGCAGCTCGTCAGGTCCGCGCACGTCACGGACAGTCACCCCGGTGGTGGATTGAGACGAGATGGCGCGGGCCATTATGGCGAGGATAACGCGCGAACGTACACTATGACGTGGTCTTCGGCACGAGTGTGTCGAAGTGGCTGGTTCTGGCCGCGCTGGTGGCCCTGTTGTGGGTCGCGCGGGGCGTGCTGCCGCCCTTCATCATCGCCGGCATTCTGGCCTACGTCCTGAGTCCGCTCGTCGACGAGCTGGCGGAACGCAGCGGTGTGCGCCGCCCCTGGGTGGCGCTCGGCGTGTTCGGACTGGTCCTGCTGGTCGTGGCCGGCCTGGTGTGGCTGGCCGGCGCCCGCCTCGGCAACGAGGTGCGCGACCTGGCGCGCGAAGGCCCGAGCATCGTCGAATCGGTGGTCGACAAGCTGACGGGCGGTCAGGCGATCGACCTGATGGGCCAGAGCATTTCGTCACGCGAGCTGGGGCGCCGCATCGACGTGGCGCTGCGGGACGAGCTGGGCACGCCGAGACAGGCGATCCAGGCCATCTCGGTGGCCTTCGAGCTGACGCTGGGCGTCATCCTCGTGTTTCTCAGCCTGGCGTACATGCTGATCGACGGCCCGAACTTCTTCCGCTACGTACTGCGCTTCGTCCCCTCCGAGCACCGCGCCCACCTCGAGTACCTGTCCAACGAGATCCACCGCGTGCTGGGACGCTACCTGCG
>CBJLVJ010000384.1:0-4268 GCA_966426465.1 uncultured bacterium
AGCGTCGATCGGGCAAACGCAAGCGCGGCGGGCGTGGGGCGGGTCACGGCGGTCGTTGGGAGTATCTCGACTCGGCCGTAGCTGCCGTTAGACCGGAAGGTCCCGCCGCGCTGCGCCGAACGTCCCGCGCCCAACGTAACAGCCACCAGCGGGCGTTCGTTGACCGGACACAGGGCAGCGAGGGAGGCATCCAGGTTTGCTCGGCACGCTTCGCCGTCCCGCAGAGACGCGGGTCGGGCTGGGCCGTGTTCCGCGCAGCCTGGTTACCCTGGCTATTGCATTCAGCGCCCTGCTTGCGAGTGTCGTCGCCGTCCGTGCGGCCGACGCCTGGTTCGTCCGACTGATGCTTGCCCAGGTCGCCAGCCGCGCGGTCGACGAAGTACAGCTCGGCCTGGTGGATCGGGTGACGCCCGCCGATTTCGCGCCACCGTTCACCTCGGACGGCCTGGCTGAGCTGGCTTCACGCCTCGATCCGGTTCTCGGCCGAGTGCACGATGGCTCGTCAGGCGTCCTGCGCATCAACCTCGTCGCCCGCGACGGCACGGTGCTGTATTCGGACCTGACCGCCGTCCGCGGCAGACTCGTTTCGCCCACGGACAAGGTCGAGCTGAGGACCGCGCTCGACGGGTCGATCGGCGCCGACGAAGAACAGCTGGCCGGCGAAGAAAACGCCGACCTGCACGCCAGCTACGGCGCGGCGCTGGAGGTCTACGTGCCGGTCCGCCTCGGGGGCGAAGTGGTCGGCGCCTACGAGATCTACCAGGAGCTTGGGCCGCTGCTGGCGGTCCGTGCGGCCTTGCGGGTCGCGGTTGTCGGCCTGTGGTGCCTGGCACTGGTGTGCTGGTACCTCGTTCGCCGCCGCCGCGGGGGCCCCGAGCCAGTTATCCGTCAGATCCCGCCGCCCGTCGTCGTCCTCCCAGCGGTACACCCGGTCGGCGATCCGCGCACGCGTTTGACCCCGCGCGAGCTGCAAGTACTGCGACTCATGGCGACGAGCCACACCAACCGCGATATCGCCGAGCAGCTCGTGGTCAGCGAAGAAACCGTTCGCAGTCACGTCAAACGGATCCTGCGCAAGCTCGACCAGCCTGATCGAACCCAGGCGGTGGTGGTGGCCGTCAGATCGGGGCTGATCGAGCTTCCACGCGAGTCGGCGGACACTTTTCACCCGATTGGGTGACGCCCGTGTCGGTGGAGCGTGGTGACATAGCACACAGGCCCTCAGGGCCGCTTGAACACACACCGAAATGGAGGTTACGAATCGTGTCCAGGCATGGCGGACGAGGCGAACGCCACGAGGAGCGCGTCGTTTTCGTGCGCGTGGTACCCGCCGTTCAAGCAGCGGAAGTTGAAGTGACCGAGGCGACCGAAACGACCGAGGTTGAAGAGGACGATTAGAAATTCTCTTTGGGGCGTGTTGTCACGTCTGGAAACGGCCCCACCGCTGAGGTGGGGCCGTTTCACTTGGGCCTGGTTGCGGCGCAGCCTCAGCCGGGTTCTCGTCGTTGAGACCAGCGGCGCCTCGCCCGTGGGGACCGCGCCGGTCGCTTCGATCCGCCAGATCATCCGTCGCTTCTGGCCCTATGCGCGCGCCTACCGCCCGTGGCTTGCACTGACGCTGCTGTTCGTGGTTCTTGCGCCAGTTACCGAAACAGCCTCGATCTGGATCTTCAAGCTGCTGGTGGACGACGTGCTCGTGCCCCACGACCTCGCCCGTCTTGGCCCGATCGCGCTCGGCTATCTCGGCATCACCCTGGCGGGCGGCATAGTCGATTTTGGCGACAGGTACCTGTCGACGTGGATCGGCGAACGCTTCCTGTTCGACTTGCGGACGAGCATGTTCCGCCACCTGCAGAGCCTGTCGCTCGATTTTTTCGACCGCCGCCAGTTGGGCGACATCGTCTCGCGCTTGACCGGCGATGTCGGCGCGATCGAGACCTTCGTGCTCTCGGGCGTCGCCGATCTCCTGGCGTACGCCCTGCGCATCGTCTTCTTCACCGGGGCGCTGTTTTATTTGCAGTGGCAGCTCGCGCTGGTCGCTCTCACCGTCAGCCCGATCGTCTGGCTGATGGCTCGCCGGTTTTCGAAGGCGGTCAAAACGGCCGCGCGCGAGAAGCGCCGCCGCGCCGGCTCGATCAGTGCGGTCGCCCAGGAGAGTCTGGCGCACCTCGTGCTCGTCCAGGCGTACAACCGCAAGGCGGATGAAGCCGGTCGATTCGCCCGCCAGGCGATGGCCAGCATGCAGGCCCAGCTCGCGTCGGCGCGATTGAAAGCACTGTTCGCGCCGCTGGTCGATGTGGCCCAGATGGCGGGCACCCTGCTGGTGGTAGCGGTTGGCGCCTGGTACCTGGCTCAGGGCCAATTGTCCCTCGGCGGGCTGCTGGTGTTCCTGGCGTACATCGGCAAGCTGTACAGCCCGATCCGGGGTGTCGGCAGTTTGGCCAACGCGGCTTTCGCGGCCGCCGCGTCGGCCGAGCGGGTGATCGAGGTGCTGGACGAACGGCCTCACGTGATCGAGGTACCTGGCGCCAGGTCGCTGGCAAACGTACGCGGCCACGTCGAGCTCGACGCGGTCTCGTTTTCGTACCCGGGCGCGACACAGCCGGCGCTGGATGGCGTGACGTTCCGCGTGGCGCCTGGCGAAGTGCTCGCACTCGTGGGCGCCAGCGGTGCGGGCAAATCCACCATCGCCCGCCTCTTGCTGCGCTTCTACGATCCGACCGCCGGGCGCGTGCTGCTCGACGGCCAGGATCTGCGGACCGCGACGCTGGCTTCGATCCGCGAGCAGATCACCCTGCTGCTTCAGGAGACACTCATCTTCGACGGCACCGTCCGCGACAACATCGCGTTTGGCCGGCCCGACGCCACCCACGCTGATATCGTCGAGGCCGCACAGGCGGCCGACGCCCACGGGTTCATCACCAGCCTGCCGGATGGCTACGAAACGCACATCGGCCAGCACGGCCGTCGCCTCTCGGGCGGCCAGCGCCAGCGCCTCGCCATCGCTCGCGCGCTCATCCGCGACGCGCCGGTGCTCGTGCTCGACGAGCCGACCACCGGCCTGGACGGTCGCTCGAGCGCGCGCATCCTCGCCCCGCTGCGCCGGCTCATGGCCGGTCGGACCACCATCGTGATCTCGCACAGCCTGGCGTCCGTGCGTGCTGCCACCAGCGTGCTCGTACTGGACGGCGGACGTGTCGTCGAGCGCGGCTTGTACGTCGACCTGCTCGCGCGCGGCCAGACTTTCAGCGGCCTGTTCGAGCCGGATGCGGCACTCCTGGCCCAGCA
Organism: uncultured bacterium; assembly: GCA_966426465.1. Lineage (GTDB taxonomy): Bacteria > Chloroflexota > UBA6077 > UBA6077 > CF-72 > CF-72. The sequence continues at coordinate 3,289 of CBJLVJ010000384.1, forward strand.
GCAAGCGCTCCTGGCGTGACCGTCGGCGATCTGCTGATCGAGGGCGATGCGCCCATTTCGGGCTACCGCGTAGTACGCCATCTTCGCCGTGGGGCGGATGTCGACGTGTACGAGGTGTGGAGTGAGGAGCGCGCGTGCACCTGCATCGCCAAGATCGTTCGACCCGATCGCTGCGGCCAGCTTCGGGCGGTCCGGCGGCTCTTGCGCGAGGGCAGGCTGCTGCGGCGCTTGGCTCACCTGCACCTGGCGCGGGCATACGCCGTCTTCGCCCAGCCGCCTACGGTCATCCTGGAGGTGCTGACCGGCGCAACACTGCAACGCCGACTCCAGGACACCGGCCGGCTGTCCGCGGAGGAGGCCGCCTGTCTGGGAGTGCAGCTCTGCTCGGCCCTGCACTACCTGCATCGGCAGCCGCTGCTGCACCTCGACGTGAAGCCCTCAAACATCGTCTGCGAGCGCGGCCTGGCCAAGCTGCTCGACCTGAGCATCGCCCGCAAGCCAGGTCGCGCGAGACGCGGCGTCGGTACCCGTCGCTACATGTCGCCCGAGCAGGCACGCGGTGGGATGCTCACACCGGCCACCGACGTGTGGGGCCTCGGCGTGGTGCTGTTCGAAGCGCTTACCGGGCAACCGCCGTTTCGCTTGACGCCCGACGGCCCGCGCTATCCCCAGCTGGTCGCCCGCGCAGAACCGCTCGCGGCGCAGCGCCGAGTGCCGCCGCACGTGCGACGGCTGGTCGATGCAGCGCTCGACCCTGATCCGCTCGGACGTCCGACGCTGATGGAGGCGTTCAGCACCCTGAGCGGGCTTACGCCGTTGCTTCCGACGGGATCCACAGGTGGACCGTCGCGCCGTGACCTGGCGCGGATCTGATCTGAAATCTCCCTCCGAGCACTCCTCAGACCGAGATCAGTGGCGGGCGCGCCCGCTGGTCGCCTGCAGCTCGCGCTGCTCACCCCGACTGCGTCGTGCGCGCGGCG
>CBJLVJ010000385.1:0-4268 GCA_966426465.1 uncultured bacterium
TCTACGAATCAGCCCTGGCGCGGAGGGGGTTATGAGCGCACAATTCTGGCGAATGCCATACGGCCGCGGCCTGGGCCGGTCCATCACCCGCACGAGGCTCGGCGCGTTGTTCAATGACAAGGTGCGAGCCGGCAAGGCACGCGTCATGCACCCCGACAGTGACCTGTGCATTCCGGCCCGCATCGAACAGGAGCAGCCAGTTGAGTATCGACGCTGACGAACTTCGCAAGCTCCTCGAAGACGCAGGTCTCGACGCGGAGACGGGCGTCACAGAACAGGGGATGGCCGCCGCTGGCGCGTGGACAGACGCCAACGAGCAGATGGCCGAAGAGGCAAGCGGAACCGCGCCCGAAGCTCCGCCCTCGATGCGCAAGACAGCCACCACGGCCGCCGACGACGCCCCCCCAACGAACGCGGCGATCTATTTCCGCGACATCTCGGCGACGGCCCTGCTCACCGCTGAGGACGAGATCAGCCTCGCCCAGCAAATAGAGTCCGGCGAGGACGCCAAGCGCCAGCTCAAGCATGCCGCGCACGTCCCGGAGGAGCGGCGCGACGAGCTAGAGGACGTGGTCAACGTCGGCGAGCGTGCGCGTAGTCGCCTGACCGAAGCCAACCTGCGCCTGGTGGTCAGCGTGGCTCGCAAGTACCTGAACCGTGGCCTGCCCATGCTCGACCTGATCCAGGAAGGCAATATCGGTCTGGCTCGAGCCGTCGAGAAATACGACTGGCGCAAGGGCTATCGCTTCAGCACGTACGCGTACTGGTGGATTCGCCAGGGCATGACGCGTGCGCTGGCCGAGCAGGCGCGCTCGATTCGCGTGCCGACGCACATGGTGGCGGCTATCGGCGACGTGTACAAGGCCGCGCGCGACCTGCAGCAGGAGCTTGGTCGCGAGCCCCGCGTCCAGGAGATCGCCGATCGTCTCGACCTGAGCCCCGAGCGCGTGCAGGAGATCCAGGCGTCTTCGAGGCAGCCGGTTTCGCTGGAGACTCCGCTCGGCAACGAAGACTCGGGGGGCACCCTGGGCGATCTGATTGCCGATCGAAGCGTGCGCACCCCGCACGAGGCCGCCGCGCACTCCATGTTGAAGCGGCACATGGATGACGCGATGCAGGTGCTCTCGCCCCGCGAGCGGCAGGTTCTGCGCTTGCGCTATGGCCTGTCTGGTGGTCGCGAGCACACCCTTGGTGAGATCGCCGACCAGCTCGGCGTGACCAGCGAGCGTGTTCGGCAGATCGAGTCCGCCGCCTTGAGCAAACTCCGGCAACCCAAGCTGCGCCACAAGCTTCGCGAATACCTCGACGAGTACGTCGCGTAAGCGGCTAGACCTGCTCCTGGTCCAGCGCGGCCTGGTCGAGACACGCGAACGGGCTCAGTCGCTGATCCTGGCCGGCACGGTGCTGGTGGACGGCGTGGTGGCCACGCGGCCTGCGCACAGCGTGCCCGAGGACGCGGCCGTCTCGCTCATCGAGCGGGGCCCGGACTACGTGAGCCGCGGTGCGCTCAAACTCCAGAAGGCGCTCGACCTGTGGCGCATCGATCCAGCTGGCAAGGTCGTGCTGGACATCGGCGCATCGACCGGCGGCTTTACGGACCTCCTCCTCAGACGCGGCGCGTCGCGCGTGTACGCGGTCGACGTCGGCTACGGTCAGCTGCACTACAAGCTGCGCGGCGATCCACGCGTGGTGGTGATGGAGCGCACCAATGTCCGCGACCTCGCCGAGCTGCCCGAACCGGTGGACCTCGGTGTGATCGACGTGTCGTTCATCTCGCTACGCCTGGCCCTGCCGCCGACGTTCAAGCTGGTGACGAAGGAGATCGTGGCGCTCATCAAGCCCCAGTTCGAGGCTGGCCGCGGGCAGGTCGGCAAAGGCGGCGTGGTGCGCGATGCGGCGGTGCGCCAGCAGGTCGTGCGCGATCTGCAAGCGTGGTCGACGACCCAACCCTGGCGAATGCGCGAGGTCACCGAGTCGCCCATCAGGGGACCCGCGGGAAATGTCGAATTCCTGAGCCACTGGACACCCGCCGGCATAATCACGGCGGAGTGCTGAGCCAGCTCACGATCCGTAATTTCGCGATCGTCGACCACCTCGAGATCGACTGGCAGCCAGGCCTCAACGTCATTACCGGCGAAACCGGCGCAGGCAAGTCCATCCTGATCGACGCTGTCGGCGCACTGCTGGGCGACCGCCTCGGCGCCGAAGTCGTTCGCAGCGGCGCACAGCGGGCAATGATCGAGGGTGTCTTCACCATTTCGGACGAGCTCGCGGCCGACCTCAAACCCATGCTGGAGGACTACGGGCTGGAGCCTGAGGACGGCGCGCTGATCGTCAGCCGCGACGTAGCGGGCAGTGGCGGTCGCGGCGCCGCGCGCATCAACGGTCGCGGCGTGCCGCTGGCCATCCTGCAGGAGCTCGGCGAGCGTCTGGTCGACGTCCACGGCCAGTCCGAGCACATGGCGCTCCTCCGCCCGCGCGAGCAGCTGGAGTATCTCGACCGATATGCTGCCGCCCTGGGCGAGCGGGCTGAGGTTAGCCGTCTCGTGCGGGAGCTGCGCGTGACGCAGGACGCGCTGCGCAAGCTGGTCGCCGACGAGCGTGAGACCGCGCGCCTGCAGGATCGCCTCCGGCACGAGGTCGCCGAGATCGAGGCCGCCGACCTGCGCCTCGACGAAGAGCAGGAGCTGGTCGCGCAACGCGCGCGGCTGGAGAACGTGGAGCGGCTGCGTCAGGCGGCTCTCACCGCCTACCAGGCCGTCACAGGTGATGAAGACGACCGCCCCGGTGCGCTCGACCTGCTTGGCCGCGCCGTGGCCGCGTGTCAGGATGGCGGCAAGGTCGATAGCTCGCTGGCCGCCGAAGGCGAGGCGCTCAACACGGCGCTGGTTCAGGCTGAGGAATCGGCCAGAACGCTACGCGATTACCTGGATGCGATCGAGGCCGATCCCGACGTGCTGGAGCGCACGACCGAGCGCCTGTTTCTGATCGGCGACCTCAAGCGCAAGTTCGGCGACTCGGTCCCTGAGATCCTGGCCTACGCGGATGGTGTCAGACGGCAGCTCGGCGAGATCGAGCAGCGGTCTGAGCGTCTCGAGGAGCTTTCAGCGCGGGAAAAAGCGCTGCACACACAGCTGATGCTGGCCGCGGGTGCGCTGTCGACGCGCCGTCGGGCGGCCGCTGGCCAACTGTCGGCCGCGGTCGAATGCGAGCTAGCCGACCTGCGGCTTTCCAATACGCGCTTCGTAGTCTCCGTCGAGCAGGGCAGCGACGTGGACGTCACGGGCATGGACCGCGTCGAATTCCTGCTGGCGGCCGGTAAGGAGGAGGCCCCACGGCCGATGGCACGTATTGCCTCGGGCGGTGAGCTGGCCCGCCTGGCGCTGGCGCTGAAGACGGTTCTCGCCCGTGCTGAGCCGCGGCCGACGCTGATCTTCGACGAGATCGACGTCGGCGTGGGCGGACGCACCGGTCCCGTTGTTGGTCAAAAGCTGTGGGCGGTGGCTGATGGCGGCCACCAGGTGCTGTGCGTCACCCACATGCCACAGGTCGCGGCGTTCGCCGACTGTCACTACGTGGTGTCTCGCGGCTCTCGCGAGGTGAGTGCCACGCTCGTCGACGGCGTTCAGCGCATCGACGAGCTGGCCGCCATGCTCGGCGGAAGCGTTACCGACGCCACGCGGTCGAGTGCTCGAGAGCTCCTCGACCGCGCAGCTATCGCCAAAAACAGCACTCCTGCTTAGTTGGGCGGATCCTGGCGCTGCTGGCCGCCGGCGGCAATCTCAAATGCCGGCGCGTTCGGCGGCGGCACCTGCAGCTGGCCATTCGCGTGGCCGTTGGTGCGGTTTTCCGCCTTCGCGACGAGCTCGTACACTTCGTCGCCCATCAGCGCGTGCTTCTCGATCAGCGCCTCGGCGACGTTGACCACCGCCTGGCGGTGCTCTTCGAGCAGCATCTTGACGCGCTTGAAGTTCTGATCGAGCAGTCGGTCGACCTCGCGGCCGCCACCCATGCCGCCACCACCGAACGGACTGTTCGCGCCCATCATGCCGCCATAGGACATGAGCGAGCCGTTCATGCCGTACAGCTTGATCATCTGCTCCGCGATGTTCGTCGCATTGGCCAGGTCGCCCGAAGCGCCGGCCATCTCTTCGCCGGGGCCCAGGAAGATTTGCTCGGAGGCGCGGCTGGCCAGCGAGAACTGCATCGACGCAAGCAGCTCGTCCGTGGTGAGGGTGTGGATCTCCTCGATCGGCTTGGGCGCGACG
>CBJLVJ010000386.1:0-4262 GCA_966426465.1 uncultured bacterium
CCAGTTGATCTACCACTGCGCCGCGCGCCGTGTTGACCAGCACCGCTGAGGGCTTCATCAGGGCCAGCTCGCGTCTGCCGATCATGTGCCGGGTTTTCGAGGTGAGTGGCACGTGCAGCGTCACCGCGTCCGATCGCGCCAGCAGCTCGTCCAGGCCGACAGCTTCCGCGCCCGCGGCGGCGAACGCCTCCGCTGGGATGTACGGATCACACGCGAGCACGTGGCCGAAGATCGGACAGGCGCGACGCGCGAGCTCGCGCCCGATCCGGCCCAGCCCGACGATGCCCACGGTCTGCTGGCTCAAGCGGCCGATCGGCAGCGAGCCGGGCGCCCCACGCCAGTACCCCGCCCGCAGCGTGCGATCGAAGAACACGACCCGTCGGCGGAGCGCCAGCAGCAGCGACAGCGCGTGTACGGCGACCTCTTCACTGCCATAGTCCGGTACGTTGCAGGCGGGAATACCCCGTTCGGCGAACGCAGCCAGATCGAAATTCTCGTAGCCCACGCCCGAGCGCACGGCCACTTTGAGCTTCGGCGCCGCGTCGAGCGCCTTACGGTCGACGGGGACGCGAAAGCAGATCAGCGCGTCGGCATCACGCAGGTGACGCGCGTAGGCGTCCCAGTCGATGGCGTTGTGGTCGAGCCTGGCATCGACGATCTCTGCTCCGATCGCGTCGTAGATGGGTCGTTCCAGGCTGAAGTCCTGCGCGTAGTCACCGCGGTCGGTGTACAGCACGCGAAAACGTGGCATCAGCGTTTCAGCGGCACGGCGCGCAGCCGCGGCAGGGCTTCAGCGGCCACTCGCTCGACCACCGCCAGGTCGGTCTCCGGCGGGACGTCGACCAGGAACTCGTCGATGCCGGCCTCCGCGTAGCGACTGACCATGTCCTCGAAAGCGTCGACCGACTGCCACGGGTCCTCACCCATGCTGGCCGGCCAGATGTACAGCGAACGCACGATGCTGTGCGGATTTCGCCCGATGGCGGCGCAGTGCTCGTTCAGCGTGGCGTTGCGCTGGCGCATCTCGGCCACCGTGCCGAACGAATTCCAGGCGTCGGCATACTCGGCCACCACCCGCAGCATCCTGGGTCCGTGCGCGCCGAGCGTCAGTGGCGGTCTCGGCTGCTGGACCGGACGCGGCCGTAGCGGCGCATCTCGCAGCGTGTAGTACTGGCCGGTGTACGTCGTGGTGTCGTTGCGCAGCAGCTGGTCCACCACTTCCACGGCCTCGCGGTAACGCGCCACGCGCTCGGCTACTGGTGGAAACTCCAGGCCAAACATGGCGTGCTCCGGCTCGTACCAGCCGGCGCCAAGACCCAGCTCCAAACGGCCGTTCGAGATGTGGTCAACGGTCAGCGCTTCCTTCGCCAGAAGCGCGGGGTGACGGAAGGTGTTGCTGCTGACCAGCACGCCGATGCGAATCCGATTGGTGCGCACGGCCAGTGCCGCCAGCAGCGTCCAGGCTTCGAGATACGGCCCGGTGGGCTGACTGGGTTGCACCAGGTGGTCGCAGTTCCAGACACTGTCGTAGCCCAGCGCCTCGAACACTTGCCAACGCTCCACCAGCGTCGGCCACGGCAGGTTCTGGTCGGTTGCGATGCCGAAACGAAGGTGGTCGGCCACGTGGCGTCAGGCCGTCGCGTTGTCGGGGGTGAGGCGCAGTGTCGTCGGCAGGACTTCCTCGCGCAGCATCGAGGCGGTCGGACCAGGCCAGCGGTCGTGGTACTTGCGGGTCAGGAGCTCGCTCACCCGCGCGACGGTGGGCGCGTCGTTGGCCGCCTGTGCGCTAACGGGCACGCGCTGGCCGCCGGCGTGCACCGCGCCGTGTGGATTGGCCACGATCTCGCGGTACCAGCGGCCCTGCGCACCGCGAACCGAGCGGATGTAGGCCTGGTCGCCGTCGACCACGATCCAGATGACCGTACGATGGACTGGTGCGTCGCCGCCGCGGCTCGTTTCGATCTCGACCTCGGCGGTCTGGTCCCAGCGTTTGAGCGCGTCTGTGTCGAAGCTCACCGGGCTTTGAACCCCGTCGGACGGATGGTCAGGACCACGCGCACGTCGCGATCGGCGACCTCGGTCGTGTAGCCCCGATAGCGCTGCTGTAGGCTCTGGTAGAAGGCGCCGGTGGGATCCGCCTCGACCCTGGCCAGCTCGCCGCGCACCTGCAGGTAGCGGTACTGGTCGTCCGGATCGACGATCGACAACGCCACGCGCGGGTTCTTCTGGAGATTACGGAAGTTGTGCCGCTGATTGGTGTGCGTCAGCCTCAGCACGCCGGCCTGGTTGTCCCAGTAGAACCACATCGGGTTGACCCTGGGCGAGCCGTCACCTGTCACTGTCGCGAAATGCGCGAACAGCGGCCGCTCCAACAGGTCGAGGTGCGAATCGGGCGGTCGGATCTCGGTCATAGCACTTCAACCCTGATGGTAGCCGGGAGCCTCATCCTTCCGTCCGCCCGATGGGGTCCCCTCCGGGGAAACTCAGGGCTTGGGCATGCCTAGCAGGCGGAAGTAGGCGGGGCGGCCGGAGTAGTCGGATCGGACGATGCCGAAGCCCCACTTCTCGTCGAACTGGGGCACCGAGAGCTGGAAGTTCAGGTTCCAGGTGAACATCGCGCCGACGTAGGGCGTCTGACGCGCCATGCTATAGGCCTGCTGCAGAAAAATGGCCTGCTGGTCCTCGGTGACGTAGCGGCAGTACTCATAGCCCGGCGGCGGGGTCGGATTCGAGCAATAGCCGAACTCGGTGAACCAGATGGGCTTGGCCGCATCACCGTTCTGGACCATGATGTCGCGGTATTCGCTCACGCGGGTGAAGGCGAAGAAGCTGTCGTCGGTGTTGAAGCCGCCGGACAGGCTGCACTGCGGTGTGGCGGGCGTGCAGTCCGGCGGATTGGAAAAGCCGCTCGGGTGCGCCGACAGGACGTCGAAAAAGCCAGCCGCTTCGCCGCCATTGATGGCGTACAGCTGCTGCAGGTAGGTGATGTCGTCGATGACCGAGCCCGGGATGTTGGCGCCCGTCGGGCTGGGCGCGCCGAGCAGCACCAGCGCGTTGGGATCAGCCGACTTGACGCCCGAATAGCCGGCCTCGAGCAGCGGCAAATAGGTGGTCGGGTCGACGTTGCCGGTGCCCGTCTCACGATCCAGGTTCTCCTCGTTCCATAGCTCGTACGCCTGGACCTGGCCGGCGTAGCGGCTGGCCACGGCCTGCATGAACGCGCCGAAGGTGCTCGGGTCGGCCGGCATCAGGCCGCTCGTATCGCTTCGATAGAAGGCCGGGGCGTGGAAGAAGCTGAGCATGATCTTCAAGCCGGCGCCGCTGCCTTCGTTGACGATGTTGTCGAGCTGGCTGAAGTCGTAATTGCCTGGCTCGACCTCGACCTCCCCCCAGTCGATCTGCTGGGTCATCCAGTTGAAGCCAGCCTGGGTGACGTCGCCGAAGACGTTCGACCTGGCGACCGGGTCGTAGTGCCACAACTGCACCTGGAAGCCGTAGGCAAACCCATTCGGGTCGGCCGTCGTCGATTGGGCCGACGACGCGGTCGGAGCGAGCAGGACCGCCATCGCCCCGATCAGACCAGTGGCGCCGAACAGCGCGGCGCGCATCCGTGAGGACCTGGTGTGCATACGGCACACCATAGCCGAAGGAACCGCGCGGCTACGCCGGGGGTAACGTAGCCGCGCGTTGAATAGGCCTGCTCAGCCGACGGTGGTGAAGGTCTGCAGCAGCCTGGCGTTGGCCTGGTAGGTCTTGACCGTGGTGGCCTGGGCCTGGCGGGCCAGGTCGACCCAGCGGCCGAAGGCGGCCTTGGTCAGAGCCGCCGACGAGTCGAGCAGGGTCTGCGCGTTGCTGAGCGCGGCATTGTGGATATCGGCGTAGGTCTGCAAGCCAGCGTCGAGGCCAGCGGTGTAGAGCGCGAACAGGTCGCGGTTGACCTGAGCCGAAAAGTCGAAGTACTTGCGGCCGGCCTGCAGGGCCGCCTGAGCCGACTCGGTAGAGCGGCGCGAGTTGTCGGCGGCGATACGGACGGCCTCGTCGACGACACTGGTGGCGTTCTGGGTGACGGTGGTAGTGTTGGCCATAGAAGAGAGCCCTCCCGGGCGGCAAGGTGCACTACTGTCGTTCAGTAGCTATCTGCATTCTACACATAGGTGTGTTATTATGCAAGTTGAGCGCCGGCCTGACCGCGCGCCGAAGGAGGCCCAAGGCATGAGCTCCCCCGAGAACCCGTCCGCGCGCCGCCCGCCCGATCCGTTCGA
>CBJLVJ010000387.1:0-4245 GCA_966426465.1 uncultured bacterium
GCTCGTCGCGCCGCACGATCCTGACCAGGTCAACCTCGCGCTGCGCACGAAACCGCCAGGGATCGCCGGATACGTCCTGGGCACCGACATCTTCGGACGCGACCTGCTCTCACGCCTGATCTGGGGTGGGCGGGTGTCGCTGACCATGGGACTGGCCGCGATGGCGCTGTCCGCTTCCGTCGGGATCAGCCTGGGTATCCTGGCCGGCTACCTGGGTGGCTATCTGGATATGCTGGTGATGCGTCTGGTCGACATCATGCTGGCATTCCCGTACATCTTGCTGGCAATTGTCATCGTCGCCACGCTCGGGCCAGGCTTGCTCAACACCATGCTCGCTATCGGCATCGCCGGGATTGCCTTCTATGTGCGAGTCATGCGCGGGGTTGTCGTCAGTACCCGCGAGGAGATGTTCGTCGATGCGACCCGCGCGCTGGGGGCGACCGACCTGTACATCATGCGGAGCACGATCCTGCCGGCGCTGGGGCCGTACATCATCGTGATTTGCTCGTTGAACGTGGGCTTTCTGATCCTCGAGGCCGCCAGCCTGAGCTTTCTCGGGCTGGGCGCCCAGCCACCCACAGCGGAGTGGGGCGCCATGCTTGCGGAGGCGCGCCAGTATGTCACGGTGGCTCCCCACGTGGTGCTGATCCCGGGCCTGATGATTTCGCTCGTCGTGGTCGGCCTCAACCTGTTCGGGGACGCCCTGCGCGATGCGCTCGACGTGCAGCTCCAGGAGCGCGCATGAGCGAGTGGAAAATGGCGGCTCAGGTGGAGCGCGTGCCCTCGATGGTGGTGCCGCTCGATCCAGCGGATGAGACGCGTTTCGCGCGCTTGATGGACACCATCACCATGGTGGATCTGCACGAGCATCCGATGGTGCTGACCGATGATGTGTACGACCTGCACGCGTATTTCCGCGGCCACCAGTACGCGTGGGCCTACGACGGGGTGCGTCATGGCGGCTGGAGCGCGGTCGGCACGGCCAATGGTCTGAGCTGCTCGGCCAACTCGTCGGAGGGGTCATTTGCTCGCTTCGAGGACGTGCTGGAGGAAGTCGCCCTGATGCAGGCCGACTTGAGCAAGCACCCCGAGGTTGTGCGCATTGCGCGAGCCGACGACATCGTCAACGCACGTCAGCGTGGAGCAGTCGGGTTTCTGCCGACGGTCGAACACCTCGCGCTTGGCCACGAGCTGCATCGTGTCGACGTCCTGTACGGCGTCGGAGTCCGCCTTGCCGGCCTGACGTACATGCGCAAAACGTACGTCGGCGATGGCCAGAACGAGCGGACCGATTGTGGACTCAGCGAGCTGGGCGTCGAGGTCGTGCGGCGGATGAACGACGTGGGCATGGTGGTCGATCTGTCACATGCCGGATCGCGCACGGCGCTCGACGCGATCGAGGTCTCGCAGGCGCCGGTGGTGTTCAGCCACAACGCGGCGCACGCGCTGTGGCCGACGCCACGAACGCGCTGCGACGAGGACTTCGTGGCCTGCGCCAGCAAAGGCGGACTGATCTGCGTCACCGCCGTGCCCAATTCGCTCAGTCGCGACCCGCATCAGGACATCACCTGCGTGCTCGACCACTACGACTACCTGGTCAAGCTCGTCGGCGTGGAGCACGTGGGTATCGGCACCGACACGCTGGTTGGCGACCACGTCGGGTTCCACAAGCTCGGCGCTGGTCGTCGCGCTGTGGGTGGGCTGCCCACGGAGTTCCCCGCCGCCTATCTGGATGGCCTCGAATCACCCGCGGACGGCAAGAACATCATCCGCGGGTTGATCGCGCGAGGCCACTCGGATGAGGCCATCACGCGCATCGCCGGCCAGAACGCGATCGATGTGTTGCGTCGCACGATCGGCTGAAGAACTGGTCGGTGGTGTTCGGGCGCGCACGGCGGGACCAGGCGTATACTCGTTCAACCAAACGTTCGTTTGGTACGCTTGAGCGCATGGCCACTCCCGCCCGTCGCGCCGCCATCGTCGCCGGCTTGCGCACGCCCTTCGTGCGTGCCGGCACCGACTTCGCTCAGCTCGACGTGCTCGAGCTGGCCCGCTCGGTCAGCCTCGAGCTGCTGCAGCGCAGCGGCCTCGAACCGGCCGACGTCGACCACGTCATCTACGGCAACGTCACCCGTCCGGTGCAGTACTCGAACCTGGCGCGTGAGCTGGTGCTCGCGGCCGGCCTGCCGAAAACCACCCCGGCCGATACGGTCACGCTGGCCTGCGCCTCGGCCTGCCAGGCCATCACCGACGCCACCAACCTGATCGAGCGCGGCTACGCCGACGTGGTGCTGGCCGGCGGCGTGGAGATGCTGTCCAACGTGCCCATCGCGCTCAGTCCGCCGCTGGGCCGCGCGCTCGTCGGCGCCAGCCAGGCGAAGTCGGTGGGCGACCGCCTGCGAAGCTTGCGCGGTCTGAAGCTGGCCGACCTGCCGCCGGTGGCGCCATCCATCACAGAAACCTCGACCGGCCTGAGCATGGGCCAGTCAGCCGAGCTGATGGCCAAGCTCAATGGCATCAGCCGCGCCGACCAGGACGCGTGGGCCCTGCGCTCACACCGCACTGCGGCGGCCGCCTGGCAGGACGGTCGGCTGGCCGAGGAGGTCGCCCCGGTGTACGTCGTCAACAACGGCGGCCGGGCGGTCACCCGCGACAACCACATTCGAGCCGACACGAGCCTGGAGAAGCTGGCGCAGCTCAAGCCTGTCTTTGACCGTCAGTACGGCAGCGTTACGGCCGGTAACTCGTCGCCGCTGACTGACGGCGCGGCGAGCGTGCTGCTCATGTCGGAGGAGCGCGCACGTTCCCTGGGCCTGCGGCCCAAAGCCCTGGTGCGCTCGTACGCCTACGCCGCGGTGGATCCGGCCGGCGAGCTGCTCATCGGGCCGGCGTATGCCATTCCCAGAGCGCTCGAGCGTGCCGGACTGCGCCTCAGCGACATCGACCTGGTGGAGATGCACGAAGCATTTGCTGCCCAGGTGCTGTCGACGCTGAAGAAGCTGGAGTCGAAGACGTTTGCCGAGCAGGAGCTGGGGCGCTCGGAGGCGGTGGGCTGCCTGGATCCGGAGCGGATGAATCTCCGTGGTGGGTCGATCGCGCTTGGCCATCCTTTCGGCGCCACTGGCGCGCGGTGCGTGACGACGCTGGCCAACGAGATGGAGCGCCAGTCGGCGCAGCTGGGGCTGGTGTCGGTGTGCGCGGCAGGCGGAGTGGGCGCCGCGATCGTGCTGGAGCGCGCGTGACGAGTGCGGCCTTGCGCACGGCGGTGCGCTTCGAGCCGCCGCTGGAGGATGGTATCGGCCGCGTCGTCATCGACCGGGCCGACGACGCGATCAACGCCATCGATCTCGACCTGGTCGAAAGCCTGGCCGAGGCGGTGCACGCGGCACGTGCCTGTCAGGCGCTTCGCGGGCTGATCCTGGTCTCGTCGAAGCCGAATCAGTGGGTGGCGGGTGCGGACCTGAAGCTGGTGACACACGCTACGGATGCACGGCAGGTCGAAGCCGCGGGCCGTCGGTTTCAGGCGGTGCTGGATGAGCTGGCATGGCTGCCGTGCACGTCAGTCGCCGCGATCAACGGCGCAGCGCTGGGTGGCGGACTGGAGCTGGCGCTGGCGTGCGACTACCGCGTCGCGAGCGATGCTCCGAGCGTCAGCCTCGGCCAGCCGGAGGTCAACCTGGGCCTGGTGCCGGCCGGTGGCGGCACCCAGCGGCTGCCGCGTTTGATCGGGCTGGAGCGGGCGCTCGATCTGATCCTGACGGGACGCCGCCTGAACGCTCGCCGTGCTGCACGCACGGGCCTTCTCGACGAGGTCGTTCATCCGAGCGTGCTCGAGCAGGCGGCGAAGCGGTGGGCCGCACGACCCAAGCGCCCGCTGGATCGCCCGCTCGCTCTGGGGCTCAACCGGCGCGCGGCGCTGGACCTGGCCGAGCAGACGCCGGCCGGCCGGCAGGTGATCTATGCCCGGGCAAGGAAGGCAGTCCTCGAGCGGACGCGCGGCCACTATCCGGCACCCCTGCGGGCCCTGGAGGCGGTCGACACGGGCCTGGAAGGGGGCGTGTCCGCCGGCCTGGAAGCGGAGGCACGCGCGTTTGGTGAGCTGGCCGTCACCGACACCGCGCGCAACCTGATCTGGCTGTTCCTGGCAACCCAGCGCCAGAAGCGGTCCAGCTCGAGCAAGCTCAGCCGGCTCGGCGTGGTGGGCGCCGGCTTCATGGGCGCGGCCATCGCCGAAGTTGGCGCGGC
>CBJLVJ010000388.1:0-4245 GCA_966426465.1 uncultured bacterium
GTGCTGCGGAAGTTGCGCTCGGCGGCTCCATTGCGCCGGTCGAGCAGGCTGCGTTCGAAGTTGGTGAATCCCTGGATGTCAGTCCGGGTCTGATCCATGATGCGCCGTCCCTCGCCAACATCGTCCAGGCGGACCGCCGCGGCACGGCCGGAGGTGTCGTGGGCGACGATCAGTCGCTGTCCGGCGATCGCCGGCGCGGCCAGTAGGCCGCGGACCAGGGCCACGCTGTCCGCGCCGCCGGACACCGCCACGACCACGCCGCCGCACGTCCCAGCCCGCGCAGGGGGTGGCGCGCGCAGGCGTCCGCCACACGCGGCGCACAGCGCCCCCTCCGCCGGCGTGTCGACCGGCTGCGAGCACCGCACACAGGTGCTGGCCATCGAGGTTGCTGCTCCCCCTGGCGGGGCAGCGTATCACCGCTTCAGGAGGGCCGCGAGACGGCTCGCGAGACGGCTCGGCGTGATCGGCGTCGCGTCGATGCGCACCCCGTACGGGCGGAGGGCGTCTTCGACGGCGTTGGCGATGGCAGCCGGCGGCGCCATCGCGCCGCCTTCACCAAGCCCCTTGACGCCAAGTGGATTCAGCGGCGACGGGGTGTGCAGATGGGCGATCTTGAGCGATGGGATCTGGGCCGCCGACGGCATGCAGTAGTCCATCAGCGACTGGCTGAGGAAGTTGCCCTGCTCATCGTAGGTGAGCTCCTCCAACAGCGCCCCGCCGATGCCCTGGGCCACACCCCCGACGATCTGGCCGTCAACGATCAGCGGATTGAGCAACCGGCCGGCATCGCTGAGGACGGCGTACTCCAGCACGCGGACCTCGAAGCTTTCGCGGTCGATCTCCACCACCGCGACGTGGACGCCGCTGGCGAAGGTCGCCCGGGGCGCAAGATAGTAGTGCGTTGTTTCGAGTCCGGGCGCCATGTCGGCTGGCAGCGCCTGGCCAGGGGCGGCGGCGTCGGCCAGCTGGCCCAGCGTGATGCGTCGGCTGGTCGCGCCACGGACCTGGACTGCGCCGTCCACCAGCTCCAGGTCGGCAGCCTCCACCTCCAGCAGGTGCGCCGCCAGCTGCACGGCCTTGGCCCTGACCTGCTGGGCGGCGGCGTGCGCCGCGTTACCGGCCACCACCGCGTTCCGACTGGCATACGTGCCGACGCCAAACGGAATCGCGTCAGTGTCGCCGTGGATCACGCGCACATCCTCCGGGCGAACCCGCAGCTCGTCCGCCACCAGTTGCGCCAGCACAGTCGCGGTGCCCTGGCCGTGCGGTGACGATCCCGTGATAAGCGTCAGCTTTCCAGTCGGGTCCACCCGCAGCAGGCTGCTTTCGTACGGCCCGAGACCGGTCAGCATGACGTACGCGGCCACGCCAATGCCGATCAACCGGCCAGGGCCGTTGGGTCGGTCACGTTCTGCCGCCTGGCGCGTTCGCCAGCCCGCATAGTCAGCCAGGTCGAGCGCGCGATCCAGGCCGGCGGCGTAGTCGCCACTGTCGTACACGACTGGCGTCTGAGCCGACTCGGTGCCGACTTCCCACGGAAACTCGTCCGGCTGGATGAAGTTCTTGCGCCGCACCTCTGCAGGGTCGAGGTTGAGCTCCGCGGCCATTCGATCGACGATGCGTTCGGTTGCGAACACCGCCTCCGGTTGCCCGGCGCCTCGATAGGCCGCCGCCGGCGCCTTGTTGGTCAGCGCCACGCGCACGCGGCAGTGGTAATTGTGGAATCGGTAGGGGCCCGGCAACCCCGCCGCCGTGAGCGACGGGCACAGGATGCCCAGGCTGCGCGTGTAGGCGCCCTGGTCTGACAGCACGTCGGCGCGCATGCCCAGAATCGTCCCGTCATCGCGTACCGCGAGCTGCATGTCGTGCCACTGCTCGCGCGCGTGCACGGCCGTGCACAGGTGCTCACGCCGCGACTCGATCCACCTGACCGGCCGACCCACCTGCCTGGCGAGCAGGGCCAGGGCGACTTCCTCGGGATACACGTCCTGCTTGACCCCGAAGCCACCGCCAACGTCCGGCGCGATCACGCGAATCGATTGCTCGGGCAGAGCCAGCAGCACCGCCAGCGACTCGCGCACGGTGTGCGGCCACTGCGTGGAGGACCACAGTGTGAGCTGCTGGCGACCCTCGTCCCAGGCGGCCGCCACGCCGCGGCCTTCCAGTGGCATGCCCGTGTAGCGCTGGACGTAAAACCGGCCGCGAACGACGCGATCGGCGGACGCAAATGCCGCGTCCGGGTCCCCCACTTTGACTTCGAACGCCCCGGCCAGGTTGTCGCCGAGGTGGGGATGCAGCAGCGGCGCGCTTGGCTCCACCGCCGCCTCAGCATGTGGCACCACCGGCAACGGTTCGTAGGTCAGACCGACCGCCGCGACGCCGTCTTCGGCGCTCGCCCGCGTTTCGGCAAAGACCGCGGCGATCGGCTCGCCGACGTAACGCACCACGTCTCTGGCGAGGACCGGTTGGGCGCACGCGCGGAGCGCCGGGTGCGTGACTGTGGCGTGGATCGGCTTGTGCGCCTGCAGCTCGGCGGCGCTGACCGCGCCGACGACGCCCTCGACACAGCCGGCCGGTGCGAGGTCGAGGGCGGTGAGCCTCGCGTGGGGGTACTCGCTGCGCACGAAGGCGACGTGCAGCAGGCGTGGCAACTCCAGGTCCTCGATGTACCTCCCCTGCCCGCGCAGCAAGCGTGGGTCCTCCAGCCGCCGCACGGCGGCGCCGACAAACGCCATCGAAAGCTAGCGCGCGGTGGTGCCGCCGTCGATCGGGAGCGGGATACCGGTGATGAAGCTCGCGGCGTCGCTGCACAGCCAGACAACCGCCTCGGCGACCTCGTCGGGAGTACCGATGCGACCCATCGGCTGCATGCTCGCCAGCCGCTCGAGGCTCATGCCCGGGCCACCGAGCGCGATCAGGTTCTCGACCATCGGCGTCTGCACGAACGCGGGACAGACCGCGTTGACGCGGATGCCCGCCCGAGCGTACTCGAGCGCCGCCGTGCGCGTGATGCCGATGACCGCGTGCTTGCTGGTGGCGTACGCCACGTGCATCGGAAACCCGATCAAGCCGGCGAGCGAGGCGGTGTTCACGATCGAGCCGCCACCCTGCAGCAGCATCACTCTGGCCTCGTGCTTCAAGCACAGCCAGACGCCGATCACGTTGACACCAAGCACGCGCTCGAAATTACCCAGCTCCGTCTCGTGCAACGCGGCTGGTGGCGCGCCGATGCCGGCGTTGTTGTGCGCGAAGTCGAGCCGCCCGAACACCTCGAGGCAGGTATCGACCAGGCGCTCCACCTGGGGCTCGTCGCTCACGTCAGCCTGGACGAAGCGCGCCTCGCCTTCCGCCTCCTCGATCAAGCGGACGGTCTGCCGGCCGCCCAGCGGGTCCATGTCGGCGACGATGACCCGCGCGCCCGAGCGCGCGAATGCGAGCGCCGAGGCGCGTCCGATGCCGGACCCGGCCCCGGTAACCAGGGCAACTTTGCCGTCGAAGGTCACCATCGGCCGACGAGGCTATCACGGGCAAGCGGTCTTTCGGCTCTGGCTACAGCGCGAGGGCGACGCCGTCGCCGCGTGGATCGGTCGCCGCGACGTAGCACCCCCGCTCGTGATCCACCTGAATCGTCTGCACGGTGCCCGCGACCGGGTCGACGCTGTCCGCCAGCATCACCTCGTGGCCGCGTCGGGCAAGCTGCTCGGCGGTTTCGGCGCTGAAGCGCCGCTCGAGCACGAGCGCGCTGGCCGGGTAGCGGCCGCCCGGAGCGCCGTGTGCCCAGCGTGGCGCCTCGACCGCCGCCTGCAGATCGAGCCCGAAGTCGAGCAGCCCATTCAGGATCTGGAGCCCTGTCTGGGGCTGGCCATCGGCGCCGCGCGTGCCGAATGCGAGCCATGGCCTGGCCGACCGCCGCGCCAGGCCGGGCATCAGCGTGTGCATCGGGCGCTTACCTGGCGCCAGCGCGTTCGGATGGCCCGGCACCAGGTTGAAGCCGAACCCGCGGTTATGGAGCGTCACACCCGTGCCGGGCACGAGTATTCCGGATCCGAAGGCGGCGTACAGGCTCTGGATCAGGCTGACGACGTTGCCGTTGCGATCGGCCGCGCACAGGTAGACGGTGTCGCCATCAACCGAGCGTCCGACTGTCAGCGGCCCGGTCTCGCTCGCCCTGGCAGTGACACGGCTCGCGCGCTCGGCCACGTAGTTCCTGTCGAGCAGCCTGTCGACGGGCACGTCGACGCAGGC
>CBJLVJ010000389.1:0-4200 GCA_966426465.1 uncultured bacterium
GAGGTGCCACCGGTGATGGTGGCATCCGACCGGTTCTGGCCGGAAATGTTGCCGCCACCGGTCATGGCCACGTTGCCGTTGCCATTCGCGTTGCCGCCGGTTCCACCACGACCGTCGGCAGCGGCGTTGCCATTGTTGCCGCTGCTGGTAGATGTGGCATTACCAGCGGTGTTGTTCGCGGTCGGGTTGGCGGTGCTGGTGTTACCCGTCGCCCCACCGCCGGCTCCGCCGGTGGCTCTGCTTCCGCCGCTGGTGGCGGTACCGCCACCACCGTTTCCGCCAGCACCGGAGGTTGCCGTGCCGCTGCCGCTGGTGTTAGAGGCCGTGCCCGAGGTCGCGTCATCTGACGAGGCCGTCGGATCGTCGAGGTCCGCCCAGTCCCCGGACAGGACCGCGGCAACGCTTGCGGCGATACTCGCGGCTCGAGCCGCGTTGCCATTGCGTCCGCTGCTGGCGTCACCACTGTCACCGCCAGCGCCACCCGTCAAGGCCGCGTCACCACTGCTCGATGTGGCATCACCGCCGTCGCCAGCGGTGGCGTCGGTCGACGCGCGGCTGTTACCGCTCTTGATCTGAGCGGCAACATCGACCGCCCTGGAGTTGCCATTGCCGTCGCCGCCGATGGCAGTGGCGTGGCCATTGGCGTTGCCGCCGCTCGCGTCAATGTTTCCGCTCGCGGTTGCGTCGCCACCAGCCCTGCCGCTGGTGTTGGAGGCGGTTGCGTTGCCGTGCACGCTCGCGTCGGAGGTCTGGGAAAGATCGAAAGTGACGTCTGCCTCCGGCCCAACGGCCGTGGTATTGCCGCCTTTCACCTCGACCGAAGCGTCCGAGGACACGCTGGGGGTGTTGTTCAGCGTAATGGATTGATTCCCAGCAGACTGGGTGTTGCGTTGTGCCTGGTGCAGCGCGTCAATCGCCACAGCCCTGGCAGTGTTGTCGGTCGACTGCGTCGACGAATTCGTCTGGTTTGATTGAGCTGACGGATCGACCGTACCCGTCTGCGTTGCGACCTGGGCAGCGATCGGCACTGCCACCTGCACATTATTGAGGCACGTCGGGTCGTCCGCGTGGTCGCAGCGGTGCAACGTGATTGATTGTCCGAGCACGGTGCTGGGCGCGACCAGCGTCACTACGAGCGCAGTGGCTGACAATGCCGCGGCCGCGCTTCGCGCGAACTTGCCTTTAAGCAAGGACATCGCGGAGAATCCTCCTGTTCTGGGAATTGCAGTGGCTGGACGTCGAGCCTCGGCGCGACGCCACACAGGCCTGTCGCCAGTCGAGCAGGCCTGCATTCTTGGGATGCAAGGCAGCGGGGGGTTCCCGGGTGAGGCCGATGGGCCCCCTGCCCTGAGCGCAGCCGGCGCTCAAGCGCGGCCGAACTTCGCGTGGCGGTCCGCGGATGGATCGCGTTGCGCGGTCAGTCCGCGCGAGCAGGTGTGGCTGCAACGTCGGAGCTCCTCTCACCAGCTATTCGGGAGCAGACGTGACCTCGGCCCGCCCGCTCTCAGGTTGTGGGAACAAGTCCCCCCCGCCGACCAGCCTACACCCCGAAGCGGCACGCGTGCCCATGCCGCTGGTTGAGAGTTCGTTAGAAAAGCGAACCAGCTTTGGTTCGTTTTCGACACAGATCGGTGACAGCGCAGTGCGTCACCGCTATAGTCGAGGGCGACTGGTATCCGCCAGCAAAATGGGCAGGTCGCCAAATGCCGGAGCTCACCGGGTCTCTCTCGAATTTCACCGTCGCGTCGCTGCTTCGCTTCCTGGCCGGACTCGGCAAGAGCGGTGACCTGCTGGTCTCGCGCGAGGACTGGATCGCTCGGCTGGCAGTCGACCGGGGCCGGTTGACCGCCGCCGCCGTGCTGGACGAGCTGGGTCTGCCGGCGCTGGAGTCCATCGCCAGCGTGATGACCATCGGTGAGTTCGAATTCTCCGAAGGCGTGCCGACGCTTGCACCGAATCTCCAGACAGATACGGACCCGCTCGTGGTACTGGAGCGGCTCACGTCGGGCGCGGGACACGCGCAAATCAGCCACCTGCTGCCGCCAGCCGTGGTGCCGCGTGTGCTCGATTTGCCCGAAAGCGACGACACCGAGGTCACGCTTGGCCGCGCCGCCATCCGCGTCTTGCTCGACGTCGATGGCTCGCGCACGGTGCGCGACATCGCGGCGCGCATCGGCCTGTTGCGAACGCTGAGAGCGCTCGACCAGCTGCAGCAGGTCCGCCTCGTGACGTTCGAGCATGGCCAGCCCACGCCGCGCGAAGACCTGCCGGGCGGACCCGCACCGCGCTACGCGGAGTCACCCCCGACCACCGCGCTTCAGCCTGGCGGTGGCGCAGTGGCGCCCGACGTCTCGGCACGGGTCCGTACCTGGCGCACGTGGCTTTCGGGTGGACGACTACGCACGGTGGCGCTGGAGCTCGGCCAGGCCATGCTCATTACCGGCTTGTTTGTTTTCGGTATCCGTGCGGTCCTGGAGAGCTTCCGCGTGGATGGCATCAGCATGCTGCCGACGTTCGAGGGCGGCCAGGTGCTGGTGATCAATCGCGCAGCGTATTTCCATGTGGAAGCGTTGCCTCTCGCGAACGTCCTACCGATATCGCACCAGGGATCGATCAGCTACGTCTTTGGCGGTCCCCAACGCGGCGACGTGGCGGTGTTCCGCGCTCCACCCCAGCCCGATGCGGACTACATCAAGCGCATCATTGGCCTGCCCGGCGAGTCGGTGCTGATCCACGACGGACACGTGTTCATCGATGGCCAGCGTCTGGACGAGCCGTACATCAATTTTCCTGCGTCCTACGACTTTCCGGCGGACCAGCACCCGATTGTGGTGCCGCAGGGCAGCTACTTCGTGCTCGGCGATAACCGACCTGCCAGCTTCGATTCGCACCTGGGCTGGTTTGTGCCGGTGGACAACCTGATCGGCCGCGCGTGGCTTCGTTACTGGCCGCCTGGCGAGCTTGGCATCGTTCAGTCCAGCCCGCCTCCCCCAACCGCCTCGAGTGAGCGGGCCAGCTAGTCAGGCGCCGTCGTCGGCCGCGGTCTGCACGCCATGCGCCACCAGGAGCGCCCCGTACGCCGCCAGGATCAGACTGGACACCAGCAGCAGCCCGCGATACACCCGGTCGGACAGCAGACCGATCCAGCGGTGCAGCGCCAGCGCCAGCCCGACGTTCGAGCCGACGACCATCGAGTAGTAACCCACCAGAAAGGCCGCCCCCTTCCACCAGCCGGAGTCGGTGGCCTGGATCAACGTTGGTCCGCCGACCAGGAACCAGAACAGGTACGGGTTGGGACTGAGACCACGCGCGAGCAGGCCGGTCACGAAACCACCCCGCGCCGACAGCCGCTGGCCGCGCGGCAGCGCGGCTCGGCGGCCGTTCAGACCGACCGTTACCGCCAGGTAGACCAGGAAGAACCCGCCGACGATCGAGATGGCTGGCACCAGGCCGCGCGGCAACTGAGCCAGTACGCTCACGGCCAGCACGATGATCGGCCCGTCGGCGAGCAGCGGGCCGGCCGCGACGGCCGCGCCACGCAGCCAGCCGCCCTTGAGCGTCTCGGCGACGACCAGCGTGAGCACCGGACCTGGGCTGACGCCGGCGACGAGCCCGATGCCCGCGCCGAGCGCCAGAAAAGTCAGCACGGTCGCACGGCCACGAAGACTTCGAGCGAGCCGGGCGGCATCTCAGAATGCTCGAATGGCCTGGCCTCCACCCGCTCGAAGCCGACGTCGGCGAGCAGTCGCAGCCACTCATCGCGTCCGAACAGGCCGCACACGTGGCGGTCGTAGGCCACGCGCGTGGGCTGCCCGTCCTCGTGCAACAGGAAGGCGTAGTCGACCAGGTAGGTGGTGTCCGATGGCTCCGGATCGAACGTCCACTCGAGGTAGCGCAGCGCGCGGCCATCGCCGTCGTTGCCGCCGTGGTCGGTGGTGGCCTGGAAGATCTCACGCACGTGGTCCGGAGCGAACAGCGCCACGCCTCCCGGTCGACAGTGAATGAACGCCGTGTGCATGGCCGCGCGGAGGTCGTCGAGCGTCGTCAGGTAAGACACGGCGTCGTGCACGAACACCCCGTCAAACAGCCGGCCGAGGCGCAGCGTGCGCATGTCGCCCTGGATGTGCTCGCAGTCCGGGTGAATGCGACGGCTCTGGCGCAGCATGTCCTCGGACAGATCCGACAACGTGACCTGCTCGA
>CBJLVJ010000390.1:0-4192 GCA_966426465.1 uncultured bacterium
GGGCATGCGAGGACCCTGGCGCGCCGGAGCTCACGACCAGAGAGGTGATCGAGCTGCGCCAGATCGGCCACGTGCGTGGCCACCTGGCCACCATCAGGACGGCGCTCCGCGACAGCCTTCGCGCCTGATGGGTCCGTCTGCGGCGACGAACCTGGCCCCGCTATCGGATTGATCAGCAAAGGCACCTGGTGCCTGGCACTCAGGGCCGACTGCCAGGTAGCCCGGATTATTCACCGACGTCACAGCCGCACGATGCAGCGAGTTCGGCCGCTGCGGTTCGGGCACAACTCGCCGCGGCGGCGGTGGCTGAACTCAGCGGTGCGGTCCCACGGCGGCTCCGTGAAGAATTCGGGTCAACCGAACACAGGCCGCACCGGATCGCTCGTTTGACGACCCGCGCTGACCGCTCTGGCGCTCAAGACGGAGCACTTCGACTCGGCACGAACGTGCTCGCGGCCGGATTTCGTCACCCGGCGCTGCTCGCGAAAATGGCTGGCGCCGCCCAGGAGCTGGCCGGGGGACGGCTGATTCTCGGACTCGGCGCGGGCAATCAGATTCGCGAACATACCGCGTTCGGCCTCGATTTCGAGCATTGTATTGGTGGCTTCAAGGAGTACGTCCCGATCGTCACGCGCCTCCTCGCCGGCGAAGCGGTCACGTTTGATGGACACTACTACACGCTGCGCGAGGCCAGTCTGCGCACCGTCGTACCACCTGTGCCGGTGTGGCTCGCGGCCGTGGTCCGCAGATGTTCGAGCTGACTGTGCGGTATGCAAGTGGATGGAACCTGGCCGGCGGAGGCATCGATCGCGCGTTGATCCAGCAGCGCTATGACGCGTTTGCTGCCGCCTGCGCGCGGCTGGCCGACGTGTGACCGACTTCGATGTGTGCAAAATGACGTTCATGGCCGTCGCACCGGATTCCGCCGCGGCCAGGCGGATGCTGGACGAGCTTGCGACGCGCAGCACTATCTCGCCTGAGGCACTCGCGGCACGCACTGTCGTCGGCACTCCAGACGTCATCGTCGAGCACTTGCGGGCGCCCACGGAGATTGGGGTCAACCATCACGTGTTCAACGTTGCCGAGTCGGCTCAATGGCCCAAGTACTGGGAAGCGCTCGAGCTGCTGAGCCGCGAAGTCGTCCCGCGCGTCCGGCAGCAGTAGCATTCGCGCATGCGCGCGGCGTGGTACGAGCGACAGGGCCTCGCTGACGAGGTCCTCCAGGTTGGCGAGCGGGACCGACCCGAACCAGGCGAGGGTGAAGTGCGTGTTCGCGTCCACGCGTCCGGTGTGAATCCGTCCGACACCTACGGACGCTCCGGGCGCCAGGGACCAATGGCGTTTGCCTGGGTGATCCCGCATCAGGACGGTGCGGGCGTCATCGACGCGGTCGGACCGGGCGTGCCACGAGAACGCGTGGGCGAGCGAGTCTGGGTGTACGAGGCGACCTGGAATCGCCAGGGCGGGACGGCGGCCGAATACTGCGTCGTGCCGGCGGCGCGCGCGGTGCCCCTACCCGACAACATCGACTTCGAGGGCGGGGCGTGTCTCGGGATTCCGGCAATGACCGCACACCGCGCGGTCCTCGCCGATGGTGCGGTGGAAGGGCGGACGATTCTGGTGACTGGCGGTGCCGGTGGCGTTGGGAGCACGGCCGTTCAGCTTGCCTTGTGGGGCGGTGCGACGGTCTTCGCGACCGTCAGCTCTGATGAGAAAGCGCGCGTCGCGCGCGAATGCGGTGCCTCCGAAATTCTGAATTATCGAGAGCAGGATGTCGCCGCCGAAATCAAACGGCTGACTGGCAACGCGGGCGTCGATCGCGTGGTCGACGTCGATTTCGGCGGCAATCTCGCGACGACGCTTGCGGTGCTCAAACCGGACGGAGTTGTCGCCAGTTATGCGTCGCGCGGGGCGGAGAAGCCGGAGGTGCCGTTCCGGCAGTTGATGGTGAAGAACATCACCGTGCACGCGATTCTCGTATACACCATGGCGGAGTCTGCCAAGCGGGCGGCGATGCAGGACATCACCCGCGCGCTCGAGGCAGGGGCTCTGCGACCGCTGATCGCCAGCCGGTTGCCGCTGGATCGCATCGCCGAAGCGCACGCGCACGTCGAACGCGTGTCCAGCGTCGGCAACACGGTCCTCCAGATCGCGTAGCGCCGCGCTGCGGGTCGCCCTGGCTGCCGTCGCTGTGGCGTGAGTGCCCTCTTGCGGCGCTTCATAATGGCCGTGGGAGATGCACTCACCGATGGAGGGAACTTATGGATTCATGACCGCCGGATCCATCAGCACGCCCGCCATGCCACGCCTGACCCAGGAGCTCGAGCGCGTGGGCCCAGGTCGCCTTGAATGGACGATCCGGCTCCATCGGTCTCGCCGAAGGGAAGTCTAGTGCACTCGACAGTGGACTGGATCTGCACCAGCGCGTGCTGCAGATGTGCATGTCGACCAAGCGGCCACATCCAAGCCCGCCACCGGGTGCACGTTGATCGGGACGGTCTACTCAGCTTCGCCAGACGCGAGTTACTCACCGACGATCGCCTGGATTGAGGTCACCACCAACACCGTCAGCCGAGCGGTGATCCCGGGGCGTTCTGTTTGCGGTGCTCGCCACAGCAGTAACCGGGCCCTGCGCCCGCCAGGACTTCAGCTACGCTCTCGCCGACGGCGCCAAGATAACCTACTCATCCGCTTCGACGTGGATCGATGCGCCTATGGTCGGGCGGCCGAAGGTCTCCCAGGCGTTGCCGCCCCGCAGGAAGAGCTCCATCCAGCACGTGTGCCCGCCATTCTGGTCCGTCCAGCCGCTGCTGCCGGGTGCCAGCGCCAGTCGCCCGGGCTCGACCGCGAAGCTGCCATCGGCGACGATCGCCTCCAGTTCGACCTCACCGATGCGCACGCGCACCATGGAGCCGGACAGCGCGGGCGCCATGCTCTGTTCGATGGTCGTCTTCAGGTTGCCGTAGCCGTCGACGTAGGCCACCCGGCGAGGTGGCACCTCCGGCACGTCTTCAGGACGCAGGTCATCCGCCAACGCAGCCGGTCGACCCGTGGCGATCGCCGCTGCTGCCTCCGGGAACATGTCGCGCGAGCGGAACTGCGAGCCTTCCGCACCGACGGCGGCCCATCGCAGCTCCTCTGCCGCGTCGCGTACGAAGCTGAAGGTGTAGCCGGCGTTCACGCCGATGACCCGAACCCCTGTCGGGAGGCGAGCGTACGCCAACCGCTCGCCGGCATTGCCGGGCCGCACGGCCTCGTCGTCCTGGCGGGGCGCAATGTTGTGGTACACGAGGGTGCCGGTGGGAGCCTCGTTCAGTCCCAGCTGCGCGATACAGAAGCCAGCGGCGAGGGTGGCGAACGGGGGCACGGGTGTCAGCACCGGCTCCGCATCGGGCAGGTGCAGCTTCAGCCGCTGCACCACCTCGGTGGCAGCTAGCGGACAGAGAGGCGCCGCTGCATCGCAAACCGGCCAGCCGCGCTTACGGCAGCAAGCGCCCGGCCCAGGTCCCACCAGCAGGCCGAGTACGCTGGCGAACGTGGTCATGGCCGACGCGCTCGGTGGCGGAGCGTTGCGCGATCAGTACGTCGCGGGCAACGGCGTGCGCCTGCACGTGGTGAGCGCGGCCGAATCGCAGCCTCCCGTAGTGCTGCTCCATGGCTTCCCCGAGCCGTGGCTGGGCTGGCAGCACCAGTTGCCCGCGCTTGCTCAGGCCGGTCTGGCCGTGTTCGCCCCGGACCAGCGCGGCTACAACCTGAGCGACAAGCCACACCCGGTGCAGTCGTACGCCCTCGACCTCCTGGCGGCCGACATCACCTCATTGCTGGACAGCCTGGGACTGACGCGGGCGGCGATCGTGGGCCACGACTGGGGCGCGATGGTCGCCTGGCGGCTGGCCCTTACCCGACCGGAGCGGGTTTCCCGGCTAGTCATCATCAACGTGCCGCACCCGGACGTCTTCCGGTACACGCTGCGCCATGATCCCCGCCAGATGCTGCGCAGTTGGTACGCGCTGTTCTTTCAGCTGCCCTGGCTGCCAGAGGC
Organism: uncultured bacterium; assembly: GCA_966426465.1. Classification (GTDB taxonomy): domain Bacteria; phylum Chloroflexota; class UBA6077; order UBA6077; family CF-72; genus CF-72. The sequence continues at coordinate 4,043 of CBJLVJ010000390.1, forward strand.
CCTGTCTCGGCACAACGGATTCAGCCTGTGGCAGCGAGCACTGCTGGCCACGTCACGGAGCGGTGCCTTCACGCGGCGAGACCTCGAGCTCTATGAGCGGGCCTGGGCGCAGCCCGGCGCGTTCCCGGCGATGTTGAACTGGTACCGAGC
>CBJLVJ010000391.1:0-4190 GCA_966426465.1 uncultured bacterium
CTGAGCTGGCCTCCGTCGAACGCGGCGTTCGGGGTACGCTCGGTCGATGGCGATGCTCGTCTGCCCGGGCTGTGGCGGGCGGAATCCGGGCGACGCGGCAACCTGTGCGTTCTGCCAGCACACGCTGGGTCAGGAGCATCGGCGGTCGTCTCGCCTGGCTGGCCGGTGGCGATGGCCGCGCGTCGCACTGGTGGTGGTCTTGCTGCTGCTGATCGCCCTCGCGCTGGTGCTGGCGGGCCGCGTCAGTCTTCTCGGGTGATTGCGGTCACCTCGATTCCGGCGAGCGACTCGACCTGGTACAGCGCCTCCCAGATGTCGCGGGCCTTGATCACACGTTCTGCCTGGAAGGCAACGCGGAACTGGCCGCGGCCGCTGGGGCCTGGAGCGGAAACCCGTCCGTCCATGGCTGGCGTTCGCTGGCTCGCCCGAACACTGGCCGTCGAGGCGCGCCGCCGCCCCGTGTCAGAAGGCTGTACTCGTGCCGGCGCTGGCTCATGAGGTGAACCGGACCGCCCACGCAGTGGCACCCCCTGGCGCTGGACGATGCGGTACAGCGAGGACTCGCCGATCCCGAACTGCTTGCGGATCTCAGATGTGGGGGTGGTGCTGTCCGCGTACAGGCGCGCTACCTCGCGCTGCTGCTCCGGGGTCAGTCTGCGGCGTGTGGCACGCTCTGGCCTGCTGTCGTCTGGCTGTGCCTGGTGGGCTGTCTGCGCGTCGACGTCTTCCACGGGCACAGCGTTGTGCTCCGAAGCAGTGTGCAGGGGATCGTTCGTGGTCAATTGAAACTCCTCTGAATCAGACGATGTGCGCTCGCCTGAGTACGCACCTGTTCCAGGATAGACAATGCGCGCCTGGCCGCGACTGAGTCCACGCCTTCGCGGCAACACTCGGCTGTAATGGAATAATGGCGAGGTGGGCGCCACTGCCCGGGAGCTCGGGCGCACGGGGCTCGTGGTCAGCCGGATTGGGCTGGGCCTCGCCGCGGTCGGCCGCCCGGCCTACATCACCCTCGGCCGGGCAAACGATCTCGGCGTGGACCGCAGCGCCGAGGCCATGCGAACGCGGTCCCACGCGCTGCTCGACGCGGCCTACGAGGCTGGGGTGCGCTACGTGGATGCCGCGCGGTCCTACGGCCGCGCCGAGGAATTCCTGGGCGGGTGGCTGTCGGCACGCGGCTTTGCGCCGGGAGAGGTGACCATCGGCTCCAAGTGGGGCTACCGCTACACCGGCGAATGGCGGCTGGATGCACCAGTGCAGGAGGTAAAGGACCTGAGCGTGGATAATCTGCGCCGCCAGCTCGCCGAGTCGCGAGCCCTGCTGGGCGATCACCTGCGGCTCTATCAGATCCATTCGGTCACACTCGAAAGCGGCGTCCTGGCGGATGACGCCGTGCTCGCCGAGCTCCGGCGGATCAAGGAGACCGGGCTCATGGTTGGGCTGACCGTCACGGGTCCCGGTCAGGCTGACACCATCGAGCGTTCGCTCGCCCTCGGACTGTTCGACACGGTGGAGGCCACGTGGAACCTCCTCGAGCGGTCGGCGACTCGAGCGCTCGAGCGGGCACACGAGACGGGAATGGGCGTGATCGTCAAAGAAGCGCTTGGCAACGGACGCCTGACTGCGAGGGGTGAGGAGCAGCGGCTGCTCGACCTGTCGCGCGACTACGGGCTCGCCCCAGATGTGCTTGCTCTGGCCGCGGTGCTGGGGCAGCCCTGGGCGGACGTCGTGCTCAGCGGCGCCGTCAGCGTGGATCAGCTGGGCAGCAACCTGGCAGCGCTGGATGTCCGCGTCGATAACGACCTTCAGGAGCGCCTGCGCGACCTGGTCGAGCCGGCTGAGCAGTACTGGTCGGAACGTGCTCGACTTGTCTGGGCGTAAATCCTCCAGGGTTGCACCTAAACGCGCGGCGCATCCGTCGTATGGTGGACGGACACATTGACTCGTCGCGAGAGCACACCCGCGTAAAGGAGTCCACTCATGGGAGAACTCGTCGCCAAACCCAGTCTCACGGACCGGATGGTCCGCGCCGCTCGCCTGGAGACCGGCCTCTACAACGAGGTCGAGGCCGATGTGAGCGCAACCAATCAGGCGTTGACGGTCGTCGTCATTACCGCCCTCGCCGGCGGGATCGGAGCCGCCCTGGGCGAGGCGCTTGGTGGGCGAGCAACAGGCGTGGTGGGCGGCCTCATCGGTGGCGTGGTCGCCGAGCTGTTGGGCTGGCTCGTGTGGTCGTACGTCATGTACCTGGTCGGCACGCGCGTGTTCCATGGAACCGCCACCTACGGCGAGCTATTGCGCACGCTTGGCTTCGCCAACTCACCCGGGGTGTTGCTCATCCTGCGCTTTGTTCCCGTGCTCGGCGGACTGATCGCGTTGATCGTGGGCATCTGGCGCATCGTGGCGGGCTTTATCGCCGTGCGAGAGGCGCTCGACCTGGACAATGGCAACACGGTCGCCACCATCGTGGTTGGCATCGTCGCCTACCTGATCGTCCTGCTGATCGTGGGTGTGGTGCTGGCCACGCTCGGCCTTGGCGCGGCCGTGCTCACCGGCGGGCTGGCGTAGCCGCCCCGCGAAGCTGCCCGAGGCAGGTGGAGAGCTCCCACACGGTGGTGCTGCCGGTCGAGCCGGCAGGGCGGGTGCTGATCGTTCGCGCACAGATTGCCAGCGGCCCCGAGGTGCGGCTGGTCGTGGACACCGGCGCCGGCACGTCCGCGCTGGGCCAGGCCTGCGCCAGTCGCCTGGGCCTGCCCGTACGACGCGATCTGCACGTGCGCACGGCCAGTGGCGTCGGGGGCGTGGGCACCCTTGCCGTGCGCGGGCTGTGCATCGGACCACTGGCGGTACCCTCGTTTCGTCTGGCGGTGGTGCCGCTGCCCGATCGGCGCATCGACGGCCTGCTGGGGCTGGATTTCTTCCGAGCGCTCGGTGCTCGGTCGCTGACGCTTGTGCTGGGCGAGCAGGCGCGCCTGGAAGTAACGCTGCCACCAGAGCCGGCGCTCCCCGACTGAAAAGGAGGCCATGGCCTACACTCGACGCGCGTGGGCCCATCGACCCAAGTGACGGCCGCCGCGCGGTTGCGGCATCTCCTGGAGAGGGTCGTGCTGAGCCGCCCGGCCGAGGGGATTCTCCTGTCGGCGGGCCTGGATACCAGTGCGATCGCCGCGCTTGCTCACGCCGGCGGCCTGCGCCCGGTCGCGGTGACGGTGTGCTGGGACGAGAGCGCGCCCGACTACGGCTTTGCCACGGAACTGGCGCAACGGCTGGGACTCGAGCACCGCGTGCTCTGGGCCGACGATCGGGCGCTTCTCGAGGCCATGCCCGCCGTGATCGCCATCCTGCGTAGCTTCGACCCTATGGAGCTGCGGAACTCCGCCGTGCAATACCTGGGACTGCGCTCGCTCGGCGAAAGGGGCGTGCGCAGCGCCTGGGTCGGCGACGGTGCGGACGAGCTGTTCGCCGGGTACAGCTACATGACCGCGATGGAGCCCGACGCGCTGTGGGCATACACGCGCGAGCTGGCCAGCTTCATGCGGTTCTCGGCCACGCCACTGGGCGATTCGCTCGGTGTGGACGTGATCTCGCCGTACCTGGAGCGTACTCTGGTCGACTTCGCCGTAGCGCTCAGTCCGGTCGAGAAGGTCGGCGAGCGCGACGGCGAGCGGCATGGCAAATGGGTGCTGCGCCTGGCCGTGGAGGATCTGCTGCCAGCGCGCTTCGTCTGGCGCACCAAGACTCCGGCGGAGTTCGGCTCCGGAAGCACGCGCCTGGCAACGGCGGTACTGGAGCGCCTGAGCGAGCCGGACTTCGAGGACCTCCGGGCTGAGGCGCTGAAGCATGATGATGTACGCCTGCGCGATCGCGAGCAGGCCTTCTACTATCGGCTGTATCGGGCGCAGTTCGGCCCTCCGCGAGCCGAGCTGGGGGAGCCGCGGTGTCCTGATTGCCAGGCGCCGCTCGTCAATCCGCGCTCCCGCTACTGCGGTCGCTGTGGTAGTTATCCGGTCGGTCCGGCCGCCTGAGCTCGGCGCCAGCGTGGACGAGGCGCGGTTTCGACGCCCACCGGCCGAGTATGGCCTGGTGGCCATGTGGTTTCTCAACGGGCCGCTGGTCGATGACGAGCTGAAGCGGCAGATCGGCGCCATGGCGGCTGGCGGAGTTGGCGGGGTCCAGGTCGCCGCGCGCAC
>CBJLVJ010000392.1:0-4188 GCA_966426465.1 uncultured bacterium
CGGCCATGAGCGGACGCAGCAGAGCCCCGCGCAGGGCGATGAGCTGGTACTCCATAACCAGGCGCCGGGCGACGAGCTGGCACAGGAGACTCAGGCGCGAGCCCTTGAGCTGAGACAAAACAACCTCGCGCCGGGCCAGCACCATCCCGCTCCGATTGGCTACCTCCCGCAGCCGAAGCCTCCACGGCCCCTCGGCGCGTTCCGCCACTGGTTGTTCGCCGTCAATCTGACGGGCGGGCTCTTCCTGGCGGGTGCGCTGCTCGCCCCGGTCAGCGCCGCCCTGGGCTGGCCGTCGGTGGCTGGTGCGCTGTATGCCGCCTACCACTTCACCTGCCATCAGTGGGCCTTCCGCAGCTTCTTCCCCTTCGGCCAGCAGCCGGTCGTTACCCAGCAGCAGCTCGTCGACCTGGGCCTCGATCCGTTCACGTTCGTCGGCAACCCGACGCTGGGCTGGAAGCTGGCCTTCTGCGAACGCGACCTGGCCATCTATCTGGGACTGCTGATCGTCGGGCTGCTGTACGCCCGCCGACGCCACCTGCAGCCAGCCGGCTTCCTGCCGTACACCGTGCTGATCCTGCCCATGGCCCTCGACGGCTTCACACAGCTCTTCGGCTGGCGCGAAAGCACCTGGGAGCTGCGTGTCAGCACCGGCCTGCTGTTCGGCCTGGCCAGTGCGTGGCTGGTGCTGCCGCGACTCGACGCCAGTTTCAGCCTCCAGCCACGCGCCGCGGGCTATGCTCCGGCCAGCGCATGCGAACCACTGTCCCCACAACCGCCCCGCGGGTGACTACCACCCCAGACCTGCTGGACTGGGTTCGCGGCCTGGTCAGCGTCGCCTTCGTGCTGCTGCTGCCTTTGCTGATCATCGGCACCAGCCTGCGCGGTCTGGTGACCGACCGCGACTTCATGCTGCGCGGCTTCGAGGATAACCAGGTGGCGACCACCACCGGCCTCGACGAGGCCCAGCTCCAGCGCATCGCGGAGGCCTTCGTCGCGTACTTTCAGGGGCCGCGCGGCCAGCTCCAGCTGCAGGTGACCGCCTTCGGTCAGTCGCGACCGCTCTTCAATGATCGCGAGGTGGCGCACATGGAGGACGTCCAGGCGCTCATCCAGTTCTTCCTGCGGATGCAACTGGTCGCGGCGGCGGTCGTTGTGGTCCGCCTCGCAGTAGCGCTGGTATTCGATCGCTCGGTGACACCTGTCGGTCGAGACATGCTGTGGAGCACGGGCCTGATGGTCGCGCTGGTCATCGTGGTGGGCGTGCTGTCGTTGCTGGACTTCGACGCGCTCTGGACGCGCTTCCATCAGATCGCCTTCCGCAACGACCTGTGGCAGCTGGATCCCAGCAGGGACTACCTGATCATGCTCTTTCCAGAGCCGTTCTGGTTCACAGCCACCATCCGCATGGCCACCAGCGTCGCCCTGCAGACCCTGCTCGTGGCGGTGCTCGGCGTCGCGTTCGTGCTCAGCCCGCGGCTGTTCGGGTCGCGCTCGAGCTGAGCTGGTGCGCTCGAGGAGCGTTAGACGCCCCAGCTGAAGCCGTAGGTGCTGACCAGCAAGCTGCGCAGGGCGGCCAGGGCGCCAATCTCGAGCAGCGTCAGGCCGAGGCTGCTGATCAGGCCACCTCTCGCGTCGCCGAGCGTCAGGGCCTGATGGCGGCGGCCGGTCGCCAACACGACGATGTACAGGTTGGCTACGCCGAACGCGACGACCACCCCGGCCAGCATCGCCAACGCGACCGGCCACAGCAGCACGCCCACTCCGGCCAGGACCAGCGCGCCAACCAGGCCGGCCAGCGCCAGGCCACCAATCAGCTCGAGCGGGTCTTCGATGGCAGCCTCGTCGATCGGGCGTGCCCAGAGCACGCCGGCGACCACCGGAACAGCCATCAGCCCCACGCCAAGGCCGGCCCCGAGGCCGGTCAGCAGGCGTACCGCCGTGTTGGGCGCGTACAGATGCGGCAGGTTGCCGTCAGCGAAGAAGGCGTTCAGACCGTCGAGGCCGGTCAGCGCGATCAGCGCCCAGCACGCCAGGCCAAGCGCGCCATGCGGCGGCTGACTCGCCCGAAGCCGGCCGAAGATGAGCACCACGGCCACCGCGCACAGGAAGCCGAGGAAGATTCCGCCCATACGCGCTTCCAGCGGGAGCTGTTCGCCACCGATGAAGACGCTGTGCGACGGGCGCTGCGCGGAAACCCCGTTGAGCAGAACACGCAGCGTCTCCGTTTACAGACCTCCGGTGAGCCAGAAGGGCAGGACCTTCTTGGTCTCGCGACGATCGAGCGCGGCGCTCTCGCTCTGACCGGCGTCGACGCACAGCTCGCGCAGCGCGCCGTTCTCCTCGGACGTCAGCTCGTACTCGGCCAGCGCCTGATCGGGGTGTGCAAAGAGCTTTTCGCGGAACGATGGATCGGCGACGGTGCGTTCGAGCACCGCCTGGACAGCTTCGATGGACATTTGCTCGGATGAACCTCCAGCCACGCCGAGTATCGACCGACTCCGGAACGCGGGCAAGCGTTACCTTAGTTCTACCCCCCGTCTGGGGGACCGTTCAGCGGACGCCGACGGCGTAGAACAGGATCAGCCCGGTAGCGTTGTTGACCGCGTGCGCCACCATGCCCGGGTACAGGCTGCCCGTGCGCTGGTACACCCAGTCGAGCAGGATGGCCAGGAGGAAGATCCCGACACTGAGCCCGGCCATCTGGGACGGGTTCATGCGCGTGGGCTCGAGATGCAGCACCGTGAACAGCACGCTCGAGACCAGGTAGGCCACCCAGAGCGGCTGGCGGCGGCGATAGAGGCCGAACAGGAACCCGCGAAAAAACAGCTCCTCCACAAACGGCGCGACGACCGCGGCGGCAATCAGCAGCAGCGCAAACGCGACCGGGCCCTCGCTCAGCACGAACTGGAACTGGTCGAGCTGGTTGGGTCGCAGGCCGACCTGGGAGAGGAGTGAGCCAACCACGTCGATGACGACCAGGCCGGACAGGCCGGCGGCGAGGCCGATGCGCAACACGGAGTCCAGCGGAAGGCGTCGCAGGCCGAGCTCCTCGAGCGTCACGGCACCGGGCATGATCAGGCGCACGTACACGACCAGCAGCATCGGAATGTCGCTCGACAACGCGGCGACCAGGAACGTCCCGGTGGTCAGGCCGCCCTCGATGTGCAGAAAGGGCGATAACGGGAGCGCGATCATCGCGTTCAGGACGATCACGGCCACCCACCCGCCAATGGCGAGTCGGTGCGTCCCAAGGTCGCGCCGCGCTGCTTCCCGACCCTGGAACGCGGGCAGAAATACCCACGCCGTGATGCTCAGACCGAGCACGACGGCGACGGCAAGGGCGATGATCTGTAGGGCCACGGCTCGGTGGGCGGCTTACTGCTGAAAGTCGAGGTAGAGCCGGCTGGCTGTAGGCAAGTGCTGGCCGCTGTACTTGCTTCCTCGCAGCGCGCCATACGGCGTCTCGGCCGGCGTGGTCATCAACGAAAAGGAAATCTGCCCGATGCGCATGCCCGGATAAAGCGCGATCGGCAGGTTGGCGAGATTACTGATCTCGAGCGTGATGTGGCCCTCGAAGCTTGGATCGATGAATCCCGCGGTATTCGACGCGAAAACTCCACCGTAGCCAGTCAGAAAGTTCTGCACGTTTCCAGTCGTGGATCTCACTTCGAGGTCATACACCACTTCGAATCGACCTGTATCGACGACCTCCACCACCTTGTCCCACAACAGATCGCCATTAACCAGCCGAGTGAGCTTACCAATAGGATTCACTACGCTGGGAACAAAACGCGCATACGTGTCATGAATACGCTCGAGCGTCGCCATGCGAACCGTAGCGAGGTCAGGATGTTTTACGACATTGTTCAGTGAAGTGGCGTGCGTAAAACCACACGCTACGCTGGCTTGAACCTGGCGAAGGCCAGGCTCGTGACGCGGATTCGCGAGCAGTTCCGCAGGGTTCGGAACGGAGGTCAAGACCTTGTGTCGGTTTCTGGCAATCGACACGACGTGGACTACCAGTGACTGTCCGCGTGCAGGTCTGGAGACTTGCGTCACCGCGGGCTGAGCCAACCGCGCACACGCGAGCAGAAGGTCAGAAACAAGCGCGGACGAGGTGGTCCAGATGCAATCGCGCTCAGGCCTGATGGAACCGTCCCCATCGGTAACCCCATCCACGAGCGCCTG
>CBJLVJ010000393.1:0-4187 GCA_966426465.1 uncultured bacterium
CCTGTCGGCCTGGCTCGGCCCGATCCGCGTCACCCCGCGCTTCCGCACACCGCTCGAGCGCGAGCTGTCCGATTAAGCGCCGCCCCGCGCCCGTGCCCGGCTCGACCCCGAGCGCTCCGCCTGGCCGCTCCAGTGCGCCCGACTGGAGTGTGCCCATCCGGCGTCGTCTGCGCCCGGGCTGGCTGGCGCTGGCCGTCCTTGCGATCGCCGTGGCGACGTGGTTTCCGTTCGCCGGCACGCTGCTGATCGACTCCGAGCCGCCAGTCCACGCCGACGCCATCGTCGTGCTGGCCGGCAACGCGCCCGACCGGCTGCCCTGGGCCGAACAGTTGCGCGACCAGGGCTACGCCGACCTGCTGGTCGTCTCCAACGAACGGGTCCACACCCACGGGCTGGAAACGACCTGGTTGGCGCTGCACGAGGCCGGCGTGTCTGCGCCCGATGTGCCGCATTCGGCCCTGCTCGTGCTCGACGACCCGCCGCCGGAGAGCACCATCGACGAGGCTCGCCGCGACGCCGACCAGTTGCAAGCCCGCGGCCTGCACTCGGCCCTGCTGGTCACCGACGCGTTCCACTCGCGTCGCGCCACCCTTCTGTTTCGCGCCGCCTTCACCCACAGAGGCATGGCCGTGCGGCCAGTGACCGTCCCCGACGCGCTCGACCTGCCCCACTGGTGGACCCACCCCGTCACCGCCCGCCGCGTGCTCGAGGAGTGGACCAAGTTCGTCTACTACCTCATCCAGGGCGCCTACTGGTGACTACGCCGCCTCGCGCTGCTCGGTCCTTTTCTTGAGCAGCCCGAGGACGCACTGCTCCTCGTCGCTCAGGCCGAGCGTGGGCTTGACCTCCACCATCCGAGCCTCAGGCTCGAGAAAGCCCTCGATATAGGCATTCAGCACCACCGGGTGCACGTACGCTTTGCGGCACACCGCCGGCGTATTGCCCAGCTCGTGCGCCACGCTCTTGATCGCCGCCGACACGGACCGCTTGCCGGCCGTGGCCGAGGTGGGCGCCTCGCACACTCTGAGATAACGCATGGCCAGCACCGTGCCGTTCCAGGTGCGAAAGTCTTTGGCGGTGAAGTCGCTGCCGCTGATCTCGCGCAGGTACTGGTTGACGTCGGACGAGCCGACGGCGTGCCGCTCACCGTCTTCGTCCAGGTACTGAAACAGCTCCTGGCCCGGCACGTCCTGACACTGCTTGACGATGCGCGCCAGGCGCTTGTCGTTCAGCTCGACGCTGTGCTGCTTGCCACTCTTGCCCTTGAACTCGAATCTGAGGCGGTTACCCTCGAAGTGGGCATTGTCGTCGCTCATCGTGGTCAGCCCCACCGAGCCGTTCTGGCGTAAATACTCCTCGTTGCCGACCCGAATTGAGGTCTCCTCGAGCAGCTTAAGCACCGCCGCGAGGACCTTCTCACGAGGAATGCCGCGCCGGCGCAGGTCGCTCTCGATCTGCTCGCGTATCCGCGGCAGAGCCTCACCAAAGGCGACCAGGCGCTCGTACTTGGCGGCGTCGCGCACCTCCCGCCAGCGCGGGTGATACAGGTACTGCTTGCGACCTCGCGCGTCACGCCCCGTCGCCTGGATATGGCCCTCGCGGTCGGGACAGATCCACACGTCCGTCCAGGCCGGCGGGATGACCAGGTGCTTGATGCGCAGGAGTGCGGCCGGGTCAGTGACGCGCTTGGCGTCGGGCCCGATGTACGTGAAGCCGCTTCCGGCGCGCCTGCGGCGGATGCCCGGGCCCTCGTCATTGACGTAGCGCAAGCCCGCCGCCGCAGCAGACTCGATCGAGGCGCTCTGGTCGAGGGTCATCGATACCTTCAATGCACAGGACATGCCGGCACGCAGCGTGCAACCTCGACCCCCCAAGGAGGACTCCATGGAGCGACGCGACGAGCAGCTGGAGCGCGACCGCGAGGTCGACGAACAGCGGGTCCTGGACGACGACAACGGAGACACCCTCGAGCACCACCACGAGACACACGCCACGACGGGCGGCGCGGCCGCCGCGGGCGCTGTGACCGGTGGCGTAATCGGATTGACCGGCGGACCTGTCGGAGCGGCTATCGGCGCGGTCGGCGGGGCCATTGTGGGCGCCGCCGCGGAGCGCATGATGCACAGCGAGGACGACAGCGAGCCCGCCCGCAGCGCGACCTATACCAACGAGTACCGCGAGGACACGCGCCAGGCCGACGTGCCCAGCACCAACGTGACGATGGAGGCGACGCCGGGCGAGCGCACGACCGAGCCGCTCAGCGCACCGCCACGTGAGCGCACTGCCGCCGACGAGGAGGACGATCTTCGCCGCGACCGGGGTACGACCGGGCTGCCCTGATCTCGGCTTACACGAAGATATCCAGCGGCAAGAACGCGGACACGACGAAGTTCGGCACGTCCACCAGCTCGCTGAGCTTCAGGTCGACCGCCACGCTGCACAGCGCATACGCCTGCTGGCGGCTGAAGCCGCGCTCGTAGCCAAGGTAATCGATCATGTTCATCAGGGCGTTGCGAGCCGCCAGCGTGGCGTCTTCCGACGCGTTCTGGCCGTCGCGCGAGACGGACATGCCCGTCGTCGCGTAGAACCGCCGCGGCGCGGCCATCTCCGGCGCCACGAAGTAGTCGTCCCGTGCGAATTGCACGTCACGAATGTTGCGCTGCGCAGCCACGCCCTTGCGGACGTCGAACTCGAGGTGGAACGTCGCCGCCATCTCGATGGCGGTGCCGCAGCACTCACCGTCGCCCTGGGCGAAGTGCGCGTCGCCAATCGAGAACAGCGCGCCGCGCTCCGAAACAGGAATGGCCAGTCTGACACCCTTCGAGAGCTGCTTGATGTCGAGGTTGCCTGCCGTTTCGCGAGGCGGCACCGTCCGCAGCGCTTCCGACGCAATCGCGCTCTCGGCCGGCACGGCATCCTCGGCGCTCGGCGGCAGTACGAAGCCACCCCGATCGAGCAGCGCCTGCTCGCGAGCGGTGATCCGAGCCAGGTCTTCCTTCGACGGTGCCAGACCGATGGTGCCGGGGAACGGTGCGCCAGGAATGCGGACGCCGGGCAGATCGCGTGACTCGGCGTAGCCGTTGGCGATCTGCCAGCGCACGATGAACGGTTCGGGAAACTCGTCGCGCAGGAAACCGAAGCCCGGGATCTGGGTGGTGAACCCGAAGCTCGCCGGCTCGATGTCCACGATGCGCACCTCGAGCAGGTCGCCTGGCTCGGCACCCTCGATGAACACCGGGCCGGTCAACGGGTGGACCACGTTCAGGTTGACCCGGCCGACGTCCTCGTTGGTCGACTCGGCGGTGATCTGCCCGTCGAGCGCATCGCGCGTTTGCAGGATCACCCGATCGCCCGGCTGCGCCCGCACGATCGGCGGAATGGCCGGGTGCCAGCGGTTGTGCCCGGTCTGCGGCTCCTGCGCCAACGGCTTCGAGAGATTTACCGAAACACGATGCACGTTGCCGGTGATAGTCATGCCCATCCTCCCAAGCGCCCCACTCCTGGGGCGGTCAAGTGCCGTTGGCCAGTCTAACGTCCGTTAAACTTGCGCGCTGCACATGTTCGTCCAGGTCGAAACCGAACGCACGTCACTGTACGAACGCGTCGGCGGTGAGCCGTTCTTCTTCGGCCTGGTCGACCGCTTCTACACCGGCGTGGAGACCGATCCCGTGTTGCGGCCGCTCTACCCGGACGACCTGGCCGGTCCGCGGCGACGCCTGGCGCTGTTCCTGATCCAGTACTGGGGCGGTCCCGACACGTACAGCCAGGAGCGCGGCCATCCGCGCCTGCGCATGCGCCATTTCCGGTTCCCCATCGGGGAGGCCGAACGAGAGGCCTGGCTGAGCCACATGCGCGCGGCCGTCGAGTCGAGCTCCGCCACCGCGCGTGATGCGGCCGCCCTGCTGGCCTACTTCGAGACCGCCGCCACGTCTCTCGTCAACCGTCCCGGCGATACGTAGCCGCTCGCTGTGGCGGGTTGGCGCAACGTGCCGGAGTCTCGGTGGCAAATCTGCGGGGCGGTACGGCCTGACTGCGGGATCGCCAGGCGCTGAGTTGCGGGGCCACCCCCGTCCGGGTTGCGGGTTTGTACTGACGCTCGCCTACGCGGCGGCGGCCTACTTTACGCCTGCTGCGCGGATGCACCGCGCCGGCATCAAGGAGTTGGATCCCAATGCTCACCTACTCGC
>CBJLVJ010000394.1:0-4170 GCA_966426465.1 uncultured bacterium
GGGCTTTGTTCGCTAGCAGCACGGGGTAGACGTCCTGTAGCACCTGCGCGGGTCAGCCGTGACGGTCAGGTGCGGTGGCGAGCGCCCGGCGAAGCGTTCCGGCGCGGCTATTGAATACCGTCGAGCAGGCGCCCTAACTCTTTCCAGGCCGCTGGCGACCTGTGGGTCGCGGCAGGGTGTACTTCGGCATGGCGTGCAATCCTACGCGGGTGTGCCGGTAGGCGTCGGCATCCACGACAGGGAATAGGCTCTCTCGCAGCAGGAATACGATTTCGCCATTCAATGAGCGGGCGTCGAGTTGCGCACGTTCGACGAGAGCGGCATGCAGGTCCTCGGGTAGACGAACCGTGAGCGGAATTCCCTTAGGCATGAAACCATTATAGTGTCACATTGAAACCACGTCCAGAGGGCGAACGCAAGGCCTGACCGACGCGCGGCCCCCTACGGTGGGTAGGTCGTTTCTCGTCCTGGGTCGCTGCGGGCTTGCTGGCGGACGCTCTACGGGCTTCCGGGCTATCAGCGCGTGATCACTGCCTGCGTCTGGATAGTCAGCGCTACGCGCCGGCCTTGATCATCCCACAGCTCGGTCTGGACGACGATCAGCGTCCGGCCGCGGTGGACCACGCGTGTGATCGCCTCGACATAGCCGCCGGCGACAGGTCGAAAGAAGTTGGTCTTCGACTCGACCGTGGCGGTCGTGGCGTCCTGCGGCAGGTTCAAGAACGCACACAGCCCACCGGCGGAGTCGGCGAGCGTCATCAGCGCGCCGCCATGCAGGATGCCACCGCTGGTGCACCGCTCGGGCTTCCAGGCCAGACGCGCCCGCACCTCGTCCGCCGAGGCGGCAAGCACCTCGACGCCATTGGTGGCGGCGAATGGCATCCCCGCCGCGTAGTCCGTCTCGTTCGGACGCATGGCGACGATTATCCACGGCCTGCGTCGCCGAGCGGCCACGCGCCTTGCTCAGCGATGCGATTGCCGGCTTTCGAGCTATGCCGCTCTTCGCTCCCGGGCTGACTGCAACAGGCCGGGGTCGGAGAGGTCCGAACCGACTTGTCGAGTTGTTCCAGATCCTGCACCTTCTCGGCCATCACGTCGCGGTTGACGTCCTGCAGCAGGCATGGAGCGCAGCGACGGGCGCACGCGGCGACTGACCCTGGTGTCTGCGGAGGGCATTGCCCGAGTTGTGTCACGGCCAGGCCAGCCTGGCTGTAGCGGGTGCGGGTACTCGACTGCGACGTGGCCGCTCAGTCACACCTGGCTGCGACTCTGGGCCAGTCCCAGACCCGCACCAGGTCCTGCACGTCCAGGACCGCGGCGGCGTGCAGGATGCGCTCCTGCGCGACGGGCGACACCGTGTACCAGCGCGACGCCACGTTCTGGTGGTCCGCGCCGAAAGCTACCGCCAACGTGGCCGACGAAAGGAGGACCGAGCACCGGCTCTGGCTCCGGCAAACACGCCAGAGCTCAATTCGTGGCCGCCACCCCAGTGAACAGAACCTGCACTTCTATGACACTCCCACGCCGTGAAACGGGTACCGCTCACCGAGGGCGTTGCCTATGATCCACACGTTAGTGCTACGTTGGCAGGTGCAACTGGATGATCGGACAGTGAGCGTCACACTGGACCGAAGCCTGCTTCACGGTCCACGTGTGCACGTCGACGGCAGGGAAGTCCCGGCCGCTCAGGAACCGCCCTGGAACCGTGTTCACCAGACACCCGAACGACGCTACTCGTTCGCCGTTGGCAGCCATTCGGCTGAGATCATCGAGCGGCACACAGATCTCGGCGTTCTGGGAACCGCTCCTGAGGCATGCTATGAGCTCTCGATCGATGGCTCCTCGATTGATAGCACGCCATAGCCGGCTGCACGGCCGAACAACGGCTTCAGCCGCGTGGATACCGAATTCGGTGCCACCACCAGCGGCCCGCGCCACCAGGTCTCGACCCGTCTCAGATACCCCGCCCGTCGTAGCAGCCCCAGTCGGTTCTCGGCTGTCCGCTTGCTCCCGGCGAAGTACCACGCGGCCAGGTACCAGGCCGGCAGCAGGCCCCAGCGCAGCAGCGACCCGAGCATCGCCAGATCCCGCTTCTGCAGCTCAACAGCGCTCTGCCACATGGCCCGCGTGGTTGCCTCCGAATCGCTAATGCAGCTGCCAGGTGAACGAGTTATGCGCCCATCCATCGTGCCACCAGTTCAAACAGCCCTGATGCGCACTCATCACCCGACCCGGCGCCGTTCTTCCTATCGCTGTAACCGACCCCTGGCGTGGTCCAGTAAGGGGCGGCCTGAGAATAGGTAAGTGCCCGTCCCGCACCCACCAGTACCCTGGCGGGATGCCACGCCTCTACCACATCACGACCGCGCATGCGTGGACCGTGGCCCGGAGCGCCGGCAGCTACTGTGAGTCCACGCGTGGGCTGAGCCTGGCCGAGGTTGGCTTCATCCACTGCAGCTACGCCCGCCAGGTCCCGCGCGTAGCGCAGGCACTCTACCGCGGCGCCTCAGGCCTGGTCCTGCTGGTCATCGACCCGGACCGGCTGGCGGCCGAGCTCCGCGAGGAGGATCTCGACGGGAGCGGCGAGGTGTTCCCGCACATCTACGGCCCGCTCAATCTGGACGCCGTCATCGATGTCGTCCCGTTCGAGCCGGCCGAAGACGGCACCTTCACGCTGCCAGCGCCGCCGGACGCCGAGACCCCGACCGCGTGGTGAACACGGAGCGAGCCACCGATCCCGGGTACCTTCGCGCCCAGTACAGCGACACCGAGCGGCTGCGCATCCGCGCGGACACCCACCGCCTGTACAGCGAACGCCCGAACGATTTCGTCGACTGGATGCTCGACCAGCTCGAGCCCGGGCCGGGCCACCTGGTCCTCGATGTCGGCTGCGGCTATGGCATCTACCATCACGCCCTGGCTCGACGCGGGATACGCGCGATCGTCGGCCTCGACGCGTCCGTGGCCATGGTCGAGGCGGCCCAGCAGCAAGCCGCCGCACACAACCTGACCGTGATCGCCATCCAGGGCGACGCCCAGCGCCTGCCGCTGCCCACCGCGACGTACGACCGGGTCATGGCCAACCACATGCTGTTCCATGTCACCGACCAGCTCGCCGCCCTGCGCGAGCTGCGGCGCGTCCTCAAGCCGGCTGGCCGGGTGCTGCTGGCGGCCAATGCCGCGGATCACAGTCAGCGGCTGTGAGACTTGCACGCGGCGGCTGCGCGCCAGTTGGGCTACACCCCGGCCGCGCCGGTCGGTGCCCGCTTCCATCTCGACCACCGTGGGCTGGTCCAGCAGGTCTTCCCGACGGCCGAGCGACGCGTACGCTCGGATGCCTTTGTGTTCCCGACGGCCGAGGCGGCGCTGCGCTACATGGGCTCGGGGCTGGTGGACGCCATCGTGGATCCACCGGCCGACGGCAGCCATCGCGCCGCGCTGCTGGCGCTCATGGGCGACCAGGTGGAGGCCATCATCCGCAGCGAGGGCGTCTTCCGTGTTCCAAAGGACGCCGGCTGCTTTGTCGCCCGCCGCTGAGGCGCTCCCCTTCAGCAATGAGGGCCGCCAGATCGCCGGCGCACATGGTGACCGCGCCGATGATCGTGACGCGCGGGCCGACGTCCCACGCGTCTGCCACAGGCCGTCCCTGGTGCGTGCTCATGGCTGCTCCCCTTCCGACGGCGCCGCCGACCGGGTGGCCCGTCGTCGGCGTCGAGGTCGACCATCCGCAGCAGGCCTTTGCTGAGCCCGCTGCGGATGGTGGCCCAGCACTGCCGGGCACCATCATCGGCCACCAGACCGTTGGCCACCGCCGCGGCGTAGAGCGTCTTTCGGCATCGCGCTGCTCGAGCGCGCCGGCGGCGATCCAGCGGCCAGGGTTCCGGCAGCGTGGTGGAGCGCATCAGTTCGCCTGCCTAGCGTGCCGCCTCGACAGCGCTTTGCGTAGCCACCCTGGCCACCGGCGCGGCCTGCGCCTCAGCGCGACCGCTGGTCAGTGTCTCAGGCTGCGGATCAGTACAGACGGGCCTGGCGATGCTGCCCCCGCTGGGGCAATCCGGCGATCTACCCCACCCAGGGGGAGGCGACTCGGTGCTAGTTGTCGCGTCCAGCACGAGCCACTCTCGCGACGAGTGTCCCGACGACTGAGCCGCAGTACATCAGCCCCCAGGT
>CBJLVJ010000395.1:0-4159 GCA_966426465.1 uncultured bacterium
GTCTTCGATCCGGCAGGCGGCGTGGCCGCGACCCAGGCGGCGACCGAGTTCGGCATCATGCACTGCGTCAGCTCGGCAACGCTTCCCTCGCTCGAGGAGACCGCTGCGGCAACCCTGACGCCCAAGATCTTTCAGCTGTACGTCCATGGCGACGAGGACTGGACCGCCGACATCGTCGGCCGTGTCAAAGACGCCGGCTACGCCGCCCTGGCGCTGACCGTCGACGTGGCCCACTACAGTCGCCGCGAGCGACCGATGGTCACGCGCTACACACCGCCGACGCGTCGGGCGGGCACGGCGCCGGAGCGTCGCTGGCTGGCGGCGCTTACCTGGGACACCATGGACCGCATCCGCGACATGGCCGGGCTGCCGTTCATGCTCAAGGGCGTCCAGACCGCCGAAGACGCTGAGATCGCCGTCCAGCACGGGGTCGACTACATCTGGGCATCGAACCACGGCGGCCGCCAGATCGATCACGGTCTCGGCAGCCTGGAGACGCTGCCCGAGATCGTCCAGGCCGTCGCAGGGCGGGCGCGCATCATCGTCGACGGCGGCGTGCAGCGTGGCACGGACATCCTCAAGGCAATCGCGCTCGGCGCGGACGTGGTGGCGCTCGGCCGCCTGCAGGGCTGGGGTCTGGCCGCCGGCGGCGTTGCCGGCTGCGTGCGCATGCTCGAGATCCTCGAAGACGAGCTGATGAGCGCGATGGGCCTGACCGGTCTGACCAGCATCGACAAGGTCACGCCGAAGTACGTCTGTCCCGCCGAACCCGTGACCGAAGCCCACGAAATGAGCTCCTGGGTCAACATGCCCGTGGGCAGGATCCTCTAAAGAGAACGCATGCTTTTTGGTATGCTGAGCGAAACTTGAAAAAGCGCGGCTTTGATCGAGAGGAGTAGGCGTTTTCAGCCAGCCGAACAGAGAGGGTGGACCAGTGGCTGCAAGTCCGCCCGTGGTGTGGCCCGCCGAAGTCGCTCGTGAGCCGTTTCGCTGAACTGTTGAAGTAGGCGAGGCCGGGTCCGCCCGTTAGCGCGGCCAGAGTGCCCTGCCGCGCGCCTTGAAGCCGCGGCCAGGCAGGGAACGCAAGGTGGTACCACGGTCGGCCCCGCTCGTCCTTGCAGACGACGGGGTCATTTTGTACTGCGAGAGCCAACCACCATGACCGCCACCACCCCACCCCGAACCACTCCTGCCGAGGGCTACTCGCCGTACAGCCCGGCCGAGACGGAGACACGCTGGTACGACTTCTGGGTCGAGCACGAGCTGTTCAAGCCCGAGTCTCACCCCAACTTCGGGCGACGCCAGCCGTTCGTCATCACCATGCCGCCGCCCAACGTCACGGGCGGTCTGCACAACGGCCACACGCTGTTCGTCACCCTCGAGGACGTCATGATCCGCTGGCATCGCATGCTGGGCGACCCCAGCCTGTGGGTGCCCGGGCGCGATCATGCGGGCATCGCCGGGCAGCTCGTGGTGGAGCGCGACCTGAAGTCCAGAGGCATCGACCGCCACGATCTGGGGCGCGAGAAGTTCCTCGACCAGATGTGGGAGTGGATGGAGACGTACGGCCTCCAGATTCAAAAGCAGTTGCGCAAACTGGGCGCTTCGGCCGACTGGTCGCGCGACATGTTCACCATGGATCCGCACCACGTCCACGCCGTGCGTACCGCCTTCGTGCGACTGTTCAACAAGGGGCTGATCTACCGCGGGCACCGCATCGCCAACTGGTGCAAAGACTGTCAGACGGTGCTTTCCGACCTGGAAGTCGACTACAAGGAAGTCCAGGGCCAGCTCACCTACGTGCGTTATCCCATCATCGAAGGCGACGACGAGTGGATCACGGTGGCGACCACGCGGCCAGAGACGATCCTCGGCGACGTGGGCGTGGCGGTCAATCCCAATGACCAGCGCTACCGGGACCTGGTGGGCAAACACGTGCGCATTCCGCACGTCAATCGCATCGGCGTGATCGTGGCGGACGACGCGGTAGATCCGGAGTTCGGCACAGGCGCCGTCAAGATCACGCCCGCCCACGACCCGACCGACTTCGACATCGCCCAGCGCCACAACCTGCCAGCGATCAACGTCATGAACCTGAATGGCACCATGAACGCGGAGGCGGGCAGCTACGCCGGCCTGACCACGCTGGAGGCGCGCAAGCGGCTGGTCGCCGAGCTGGAGCAGTCAGGCCAGCTGGTCAAGCAGGAACCGTACACGCACAGCGTCGGACACTGCTTCCGCTCGGGGACGGTGCTCGAGCCGTTGCTGCTGGACCAGTGGTACCTGAGCATCAAATCACTGGCGGATCCGGCTCTGGACGCCGTGCGCGACGGCACCATCCGCATCATCCCCGAGCGCTTCGCGCGCGTGTACTTCAACTGGATGGAGAACATCCGCGACTGGTGCATCTCCCGCCAGCTGTGGTGGGGGCATCGCATTCCCGTCTATTACTGCGATGCGCCCGGTTGCGACGAGCAGTGGGCGAGCATCGACGAGCCCCAGCAGTGCCCGGGCTGCGGCGGGACGGACTTTCATCAGGATCCAGATGTGCTCGACACGTGGTTCTCCTCCGGCCTGTGGCCGTTCAGCACGCTCGGCTGGCCCGAAGATACCGCGGACATGCGTATCTTCTATCCGACCTCCGTCATGGAGACGGGCCACGACATCCTGTTCTTCTGGGTGGCGCGGATGATCATGTTCGGGCTGGAGTTCACTGGCCAGGCGCCATTTCACACGGTCTACCTGCACGGACTCATCCGCGCCGAGGGCGGCGTGAAGATGAGCAAGACGAAGGGCAACGTCCAGGACCCGCTGGAGCTCATCGCCGAATATGGCACCGACGCTCTGCGCCTGGCGGTGTCCATCGGCATCACGCCAGGCAACGATTTCACCCTCACGCCGACCATCCTGGATGCCCGTCGCGACTTCGTGAACAAGCTGTGGAACATCGGCCGGCTGGTCGTCGCACGGACCACGCCTGAACAGCGACGTCGCGCGCTCGATCCGGCGGTGCCGAACGAGAGTGCCGCGCTGGCCGAGCGCTGGATCGCCAGTCGGCTTGCCTATATCACGTCGGAGATGACGCGCCTCCTGCGCGAATTCAATTTTGGTGAGGCGGGCCGCCTCATTCACGACTTCATCTGGGACGAAGTGGCCGACTGGTACGTAGAGGCGTACAAGGTGCTGGCGGCAACCGGCCGGGCGGACGGCGCGCTGCTGGCGCAGGTCTACGAAAAGACGCTGCGCCTGCTGCATCCGTTCGCTCCGTTCGTGACCGAAGAGCTGTGGCAGCGCTTGACCGCTGAAAGTGCCGGGCGACCGGTGTCGATCATGCTCGCCGAGTGGCCGCGCGCCGCGGACACCCGCGATCTGCTGGCCGAGGGCGAGTGGGGCGACATCATGGCCCTGACTCGTGCCGCGCGCACGCTGCGGAACGACTACCGTATCGAGCCATCGCGCGTGGTCGGCGCATCGATCCTGGCGCGCTCGCCGGAGTCCGCGACATTCTGGAAGGCCAACGCGGACCTGCTGGGAGCCCTTCCGGGCACTCGTCTGCAGCCAATCCAGGTCGTCGAGTCCACTGACAGAGACATGACCGAGCTCACCTCACGGTCCATCGCCGCGGTGGCTGGCGGAGCGGAGCTACTGGTGCCGGCCGAAGGTCTGTTCGACGTCGAGACCGAGCTCGCTCGCACGCGCACCGAGCTGGCCGATGCCGAAAAGCAGGTCCACCGCCTGGAAGGACTGCTCGGCGGCGACTTCAGTCGCAAAGCCCCGCCAGAAACGGTTGAGCGAGAACGGGAGCGTCTCGTCGAGCAGCGGGCGCGCCTGGAGGCGCTTCAGCGTCGACAGGGAACGTTGAACCGGCTGGCCGCCGGCGATACACGCGAGTGAGTCCATCTACCGCCTGGCTCGGCCTGCAGTCGCATGCACCCCGCACGGGCGTGGCGTACGTCGCCGTGCGCGCCATCGTGTACCTCGTCGCCCTGGGTCTGATGGTCCTGATCTACGGGACAAAACAGCGTGGGCTGTTCATCGCTCCACCGGTCGGCCTGGTCGGAGCGGCAGGTGTGTGGTACTTGCTGGGCGATACGCCGGTCGACTCACGCCGGCGGCTGGTGCTGGCGGGTGGCGTCGGACTGTTGCTGGCCGAGCTGAC
>CBJLVJ010000396.1:0-4153 GCA_966426465.1 uncultured bacterium
CTGCACCCAACAGCACCAGATCCTTCATCAGGAATCCCTGCCATTCCGGCGATAAGCCGGGCGTGGTGAACAGAAAGCTGAGCGTCAGCGCGAACATGATCGTCGCGCCCAGGCTGCCGATCACCGATAGACCTGGCCACCACGGCCGAACCGCGAGCAAGGCGCCGATCGTCAGCTCGACGACGCCGATCAGGTTGGAGCCACCCTGCACGCCAGTGACGGTGTACAGCCAGCCTAGAAACGGGCTGTTGCCAATCCAGGGCTGGATGGTCAGCGCTTCGGCCTGGGTGAACTTGGCCAGGCCGAAGAGGACCAGGAACAGGACGAGGCTGTAGCGCAGGAGCGCGCCACTGGCGAGCTCGAACGGGCGTGCGTGCAGCGTGAACCGAGAGGAAACGCGGGGGTGCGGAAGGGTGCCGATCACGACGGTGTCTCCCTGAAAACGGCTTGCGTAACCGTTCACAACCCATGTGAGTGGTTACGGCTATTGCGCAGCGTAGCAGGCCTGCCGTAACCTGTCAATAGCATGCGACTGGTTACGCTCGATGACGTGCCAGGCCCTGACGGCCAGCCCCTCTTCGTGGACTTCGTGAACACCCTCCACTGGTACGAGGGCGCGCCCATCGAGCTGATCGGCACCGACGGCGAGCTCACCACCTGGTTGGTCGAGCACGGCTTGCCGGCGGAAGGCGTGACCGGTTGCCTGCCCGATGTCCACCGTCTGCGAGAACACGCACGCGCCGTAACCGAAGCGCTCGCGACCCACCGTTCGTTGCCCGACCTGGACATGGCGGCGCTTCAAGCCGCGTTCTCCGCTCCAACGGGCAGCCTGAGGCTCGTGGATGAAAACAGCGCACAACCTCAGCTGAGCCTCGCGACGAATGCCGCGGACATCGTCGTGTTCAGCTTTCAGATAGCGCTTTCGGTGGCGGTCTTTCTCCGCTCCCCCAAACGACAACGGCTGAAACTCTGCGCCAATCCAGGCTGTGGCTTCGCATTCGTCGACACGTCCATCAATGCGACGCGTCGCTGGTGCGACATGCGCTATTGCGGCAACCGCCTCAAGGTCCGCGCGTTCCGTCATCGTCGTCAGTTACAAGATCGCCACGTGAGTGCGCGCCCGCGATCGTGCTGAGCGGGATGCGCAGCGTGCCAGCCGGAGCCGAGCCGCTGCTGTACCCGGCCGACAGCGCCAGCATCGGACCACCTGGCTGCTATCAGCGGGCCGGTTTCCGCGCGTGGAAGGTCGAGCGCGATTTCGTCAGCGTCGCCCGCGATTACCCGAACGAGCATGACGAGAACCGCACCCCGGTGCAGGCCATGCTCTGACTGGATCAGGACCTCCGCGATGCCAGTTTGGGCTAGTGACGGCGGATGGGAGGAAGATTGACGTCTGATCACCCGCGCAGTCTCTGGCAGGACGCCGAGTTCCTGAAGCTGTGGGCAGGTCAGACCATCTCGAGTATCGGCTCGGGCGTCACGGCCAGCGCTCTGCCGCTTACGGCGGTGCTCGTGTTGGGTGCGAATGCCAGTGACATGGGCTGGCTGCTCGCCGTCGAGTCCGCACCGGTACTGCTGGTCGGCATGTTCATGGGCGTATGGGTCGATCGGTTGCCGCGCCGGCGGCTGCTCATCGGCGCGGACCTGGGACGCGCTGGACTGCTCGCGTGCATTCCGCTTCTCGCATACCTCGGCGGCTTGCGCATCGAGCACCTCTATGTGGTGGCTCTGACAACCGGCGCCCTGACGGTGTTGTTCGACATTGCCTACCGCTCCTTTGTTCCCGACCTCGTGGGCGCCGATCACGTTTTCGAGGCCAATCGTCGCCTGGCAAGTGTGGAAGCGGTGGCCGAGATCACGACGCCTGGACTGACCGGAGCCCTCGTCCAGGTGGTCCCGCCGCCGACGGCCATTCTGCTCGACGCGGTCTCGTTTGTCGGCTCAGCGCTGTGTGCGGCTGGCATCCGACACGTCGATTCATCGCGCGCCAAACCCGGTGAACGGGCAGCCATTTTCAGACAAATCGCCGGCGGTCTGCACGCCGTCAGGAACAGCCACCTGCTCAGCACCCTGGCCATCTGGGAAGCGCTGCGCAACTTCTTCGGCATGTTCATCGGCGCGGTGTACGTGCTGTTTGGCCTGCGCGAGTTGGGTCTCAGTCCGCTCCTGGTCGGACTCAGCATCGGCGTTGGGGGACTCAGCAACCTGGTAGGCACGCTGCTGGTCGAACGCGTGACGCGGCGCCTGGGCGGCGCCGGACCGACCATGGCCACCGCGACGCTCGTCGGCAGCCTTACGCCGATCCTCATTGCCCTCGCTCCGGCTGGACCGGTGCCCGGCTTCGTGGCGCTGGTGGCGGCGCAAGCGCTCGATATTATCCACCCGCTGTACAGCATCAACGCGCTCACGCTGCGACAAGTCACCACTCCGCCGCACTTGCTGGGTCGGGTGAACGCCACGTTGCATGTGGTTGAGCGCGGGGTGATCCCATTCGGAGCGCTGGCCGGCGGAATGCTCGGCGATGCAATCGGTCTACGCCCCACCCTTCTGGTAGCTGCCGCTGCAATTGCGCTGGGCGCGGTGTGGGTAGCGCGCTCCGGCTCGTTGCGAGAACGCTAATTCGGGCAGAGAGGCAAAGGCCGAGTTTTGCTCCTGGTCCGCGTTGCCACCCAGCCAGAACGCTGCACCTCCAGGGCTATCCGCAGGCGCGACGGCGCCTGGCGGGCTGCTGCGAGCGCTCTCATCTCCGGCGTCGAGCCAGAGCGTGCCGGCCAGCTTCTCGCATCGGAGCTGCGGCTCCTGGGACAGCTGGAGGTGCATCTGGACGGAGCGCCCGTCACCATTCCGTCGCGTCCCGCGCCGTCCCATGCTGGCCTAGCTCGCGCTGACGGCCAGCATGGCCCTGCCTCGCCGGCCGGCAAACGCGCGGCAGCTGACTCCGGCGGTCAACTGCGGCTCGCGAGTCACCAGCGGGCCAGTCGCCAGGGAGCAGGACTGGCCTGTGGCTGGTCGACCGTCAAGCCGGGACCAGCCACAGTTTCTAGTAGTCCTTGTTTATATAAACAAGAGCTGATATGATTCGTGCGCGGTGCACGCGTTTGACGTTCTGGGCGACCCTGTTCGCCGGCGCATCCTCGAGCTGCTCGCCGATGGTGAGCTGACCTCAGGGGCGGTGTGCGCCTGCATCCAGCGCGAGTTCGGCATCACCCAGCCTGGCGTGTCTGCCCATCTGCGCGTCTTGCGCGAAGCGGGCTTCGCCGTCGCTCGGGCCGAGGGCGCCCGCCGCCTTTACTCCGTCAATGCCGCCGGACTGCGCGATGTGGACGCCTGGCTCGACCGCTTCCGCCGCTTCTGGACGCCGCACCTGGACGCGCTCGAGACCGAGCTGGCCCGCGGCAAACGCCAGCGTCGCCTGCGCCAGCGGACGCACGAAAGGAGCACCTCCAACCAATGATCGACGTCATCCACGAGATCAACGCCGCGCGACGCCAGGTCGGTACGCGCGTGCTTGAAGCGGGCGAGGCGCGCACGGTCACCATCACCCGGACCTACGCCGCCGAGGTCGAGGACGTCTGGGACGCGTGCACCAATCCCGAGCGCATCCGGCGCTGGTTCCTGCCAGTCTCAGGCGACCTGCACGTGGGCGGTCGGTACCAGATCGAAGGCAACGCCAGCGGGACGATCCAGACGTGCAACGCGCCGCACGGGCTCAGCGCGACGTGGGAGTACGGCGATGAAATCTCCTGGATCGAGCTGCGCCTGAGCCAGGCGGCCAACGGCCACACGCGCTTCGAGCTGGAGCACATCGCGCACGTTGACGACGAGCGCTGGGCGCAGTTCGGGCCAGGCGCGGTCGGCGTCGGCTGGGACCTGGGCTTGCTCGGGTTGGCGGGACATCTTGGCCGATACGCCACCGTCGAGCCGAGCGAGGCGGCGGCCTGGAGCGCCTCCGAGGAAGGCAGACGCTACGCGACGCTGAGCAGCGAGGCGTGGCGCGAGGCCAGCGTCGCCGCGGGCACCGACCCCGAATCGGCCCGCGCCGCCGCCGAGCGCACCACCGCCTTCTATACGGGCATGCCCGCGCCGTCCGGAACCTCCTGACGCCTACGTGGCCTGCTGTGGCCGGCCGCGACATCGTCTGAGCGGGCACATG
>CBJLVJ010000397.1:0-4152 GCA_966426465.1 uncultured bacterium
GTCCGTTGGCCATGGCGCGGCTGGGCGATCGTGTTGATCCACCTGGGCGGCCGAAGCGATACACCAGCGTCGCCAGCAGCGCCGGGTGCAGCAGGCCCTCGGCGGCGCCGGAGAGGTGTTGGGCGGTTGCCACGCTCAGCATGCGCAGATCGCGTTGTCTGGCCGTTGCGAGCAGCGAGCGGGCGAGCGCCGGGGCCGCGCGGACGTCGGCATCGAGCGTCAGGATCCATTCTGCGCTGGAGCGGAGTGCGTGCTCGCCGATGGAGAGGCCCCAGACTTTGCCGTTCCAGTCCG
Source organism: uncultured bacterium (assembly GCA_966426465.1). Classification (GTDB taxonomy): domain Bacteria; phylum Chloroflexota; class UBA6077; order UBA6077; family CF-72; genus CF-72. Next base: position 295 of record CBJLVJ010000397.1, read on the forward strand.
TCGGCGCGCGATCCGCTTCGACCAGCCGCAAACGCTTGTCACCAGACGCGCGTGCTCGGATCATCTCGCGCGTGTGGTCGTGAGAACCACCATCGACAATGAGTATTTCGCCGGTTTCCGGGCCCTGTGCGAGCAGTCCATCCAGACAGCTCGCCAGCCGGTGAGCTTCGTTCAAGACGGGCACGATGATCGCCACCGAACCCGACTGGATTGCTGATTCCTGCACGGCGTGGATTGGTGCGTCATGGCCGGTGCGCCACAGCCGCCAGAGGACGCGCGCGCCGAGCATTGCTTGAACCAGGCCGAGGAGCCAACCGAGCGTGCGGCTCACGCGACGATCCCCAGTGCATCGCGCACGCGGAACAGGGCCAGGTCTTTGGCCTTGGCTTCCAGCATGCAATCGAACTCCACGTCGCCAGGTGCCAGTGCAAGAAACTCCGCGAATTCCGCCGCGTCGACGTACTCAGCGTGCGCACCGGGGCGGAGCCCGTCTGCCTGACTGGAGTAGTGGATCTTGGGGACGTCGTCGCGCTCCGGTTGCCACGTGCGCGCGGCGCGCCGCATGAGGTCCGGCAGCGCAGCGTCCGCACATCGACCCGCGTACACACGGTGGTGCAGCACGTCGAGCACCACCGGCACTCCAGTTGCGGCGGAGGCGAAGAGCACATCCTCCGCGCCAAACAAGCGTTCGTCGTTTTCGAGCACCAGTCGCGCGCGCACCGCATCCGGGAGCATGCGCACGGCGCGAATCCACCGATCGAGGGCTGCCGGCTTGTCGGAGTACGCGCCGCCGACGTGGACCACGATTTTGTGGCGCGTGTCCGTGGCGAGCGCGTCGAGCAGGCGCGTGTGAAAGACGAGGTCTGCGCGCGCGGCGTCGACGATGCGCGGGTAGGGCGAGGACAGCAGGGTGTACTGGCCCGGGTGCATCGCCACACGCATGCTGCTGGTCCGAATCTGCTCGCCGATGTGGGCCAGCGGCTCTGCGAATTCGTCCCACCACGGAATGGCGTTGACCGGGTGCGAGCCGAAGGGGACGATGTCGCTGGACAGCCGGAACATGCGCACGCCGTGCGCGGCGTTGAAGTCCAGCACGCGGTGCAACCGCGCGAGATTGGCGGCGGTCAGCGCGCGCAGGCGCTCGGGTGTGGCGTTGCGCAGGATCGTGCCGCGCGGCGACGAATCCTCGACCGACAGGCACACGCAGGCGTAACCCAGGCGGCGCAGCATTCAGCTGACCAGTCCGACGGCGGGCTCCAGAGACGCGAGTCCGATTCGTTGCGCCAGCGCCTCGTTCACCAGATTGGTGGTGATCTTTGCGGACAACAGCACGCCCGGTAGCCCCGCGCCGGGATGTGTGCCGGCGCCCACCACGTATAAACCGTCGATGTCCTCCGAAAGATTGTGCGGGCGGAAATACGCGCTCTGGGCCAGCGTCGGCTCGATCGAGAACGCCGAGCCGAGAAAGCTCGACAGGTCGTCTTGAAAGTCGAGCGGTGTGAAGCGATGCTCGACCTGGATTGCGTCCTGCAGTCCAGTGAGGCCGAAGCCGTGCTCGAGAAAACGCACGATCCGATCGCGGAACGGCTGCGCCTCCTGGTTCCAGTCGATGCCGCGACCGAGGTGCGGCACCGGCACCAGCACGTACAGGCTCTCACCACCGGGCGGCGCCATCGTCGGGTCGGTTTTGGTGGGTGCGTGCAGATACAGGCTCATGTCCGGCGGTAAACCCTGGCCATCGAAGATGTCGCCGATCAGGCCGCGATACCGCGCAGCCATGATGATCGTGTGGTGGAGTAGCTGCGGATACTGTCGGTCCAATCCGAGGTACAGCAGAAAGCACGACATGGAGTAGCGATACCGTTGAATACGGCGGTCCGTCATCTTCCGCCGATAGCGGGCGGGTACCAGCCGCATGTAGGCCGTGGCCACATCCGCATTCAGCACCACCGCGTCGGCGCGGAGAAAGCCCCCGTTGTCGAGTTGCACCCCGGTCGCTCGCCGGGTCGTATCCTCCACCAGCACGTGTGCCACTCCGGTGGACAGGCGTGTTTGTCCGCCCAGCCGCTCGAAGAGCGCGTGCATGGCCTCGACCAGCGTGTACATGCCGCCGCGGGCGAACCACACGCCGCCCTGGCGCTCCAGGTAGGGTACGATGGAGTAGATCGCGCTGGCGCGAAACGGATTGCCGCCGATGAACAGCGGGTGGAAGCTGAAGACCGTCCGCAAGTGCGGGTCGCGGAAGAAGCGCGATACGAAGCTGTACACACTCTGTGCAGCATTCAGGCGCAGCAATTCCGGTAGGAGTTTGAGGAAGGTCGTGACTTTGTGGAACGGCTGGCCGGCGAGGTCTTCGAAAGCGCGCTGGTAAATGTGGTGCGTGGCCACCATGAAGCGACGGTAGCCGTCCACGGCGAGCGGATCGAACGCATGCACCTGAGACTCGACCTGTTCGGGCGTACCGCCGTAATCGAAGTGCCGCCCATCGGCGAAGCAGATGCGGTAGGACGGCGCGAGCGGCACGAGGTCGACCTCGTCCTCCATGCACGCGCGGGCGCTCGACCAGAGATCGCGCAGCAGGTGCGGCGCGGTGATGATGCTCGGCCCCATGTCGAAGGTGTAGCCGGCGGCCTTCAGTTGCCCGGCGCGGCCGCCGACCTGGGCACGCTTTTCGACCAGCGTCACGGCGTGTCCGGCTGCCTGCAAGCGGATGGCGGCTGCCAATCCGCCGAGACCCGCACCGACCACGATCACCTGTGCGCCGCTCACCGGGTCATCAGCGGCACGCGATTGGGCACCGGAGCGCCACTCGAGAGGGCGGCGGATTGGAGGGTCGTGCGCGGACTCGTCCATGTGGGCTGCCGCAAAAGGATCGCGCAGCGCATCGCCTCAGCCACCTTGAAGCGGGCCGAGGTCGCGGCCCGCCGCGTGTACACGTCATAGTCAGCGCCTTCAATGTCGTCCAGGATGGCCCGGTACAGACGCGCCGCGAGCAGGATGGCCAGACGAGCATCGGACGGTAGGCGCGCAATGCCCTGCATGCCGCGCTGGTAGTGGGCCCGCGCGCGGTCGATCTGGGCGCGCAGCACATCTCGGAAGCCGTCGCCGAGCGCGGGCGGACCCTGGGCTGCGACGCGGTTGGACAACTCGTGCAGGCGGGCGGGCGAATAGCCGTGGCTGGCGAGCTCGTCGGCTGGCAGATACACGCGCCCGGCACGCAGGTCTGCGCCCACGTCGCGCAGAATGTTGGTGAGCTGCATGGCAATCCCGAGTTCGACTGCGGCTTCGCGCGCCAGGGGATCGTCGCCCGCGCCGAGCAGGTGGCACATCGCCAGCCCAATGCTGGAAGCGACCAGCACGCAGTAGGCGCGCAGCTCGGACCACGTGGGTATCTCGACTCGGGTGAGGTCAGAGGTGACGCCGTCGACCAGCATCTGCAGGTACTCGGGCGGTACCCCGTGCGTGAGCAACGCGGGTAACACGCGCTTTGCCAGGACGGGGTCGGGCGCCACGTGCTGGCTCGGGTGCTGGACCCACTCGCGCCACGCCGCCAGCTCGGCGACCACCTCCTGGCGGTCACGTGTTGGCAGGGGCTCGTCGACCAGGTCGTCGACGGCGCGCGCGAACGCGTACAGGCTGGCTACGGCATGGCGTCGCTCGGCGGGTAAGAAGCGCGCGGCGAACCAGAAGGTGCGCGCTCGACTGCGAAAGACGTACGGCAGGGTGGCCATGGCTCAGGCCGCATCCTGGCGAGCGCGCAGCGCGACCAGCCAGCGCGGTGGGCGACCTCGGCGTGGACGGTCGGCCGCCCAGTCGACGTGCTCCAGCCGCCGCACGAGGATCTCGGGTTCATCCAGA
>CBJLVJ010000398.1:0-4146 GCA_966426465.1 uncultured bacterium
AGGCAGGGTGGCGAAGCGGTGGGCCATGACGGCAGCGGCATCGGGGCTGTTGTCTACCAGGGGGAAGCGGCGGCCGGCCTCGTGGGCAGCCGCGCCGGTGGTGCCGCTGCCGGCGAAGAAATCGGCCACCAGGCCGCCTGGCGGTGACGAGGCGCGCACGATCCGCCGCAGGATGCTGAGCGGCTTCTGGGTCGGATAGCCGGTGCGCTCCTTGCCACCGGTGGGCACGATCGTCGCCCACCACGTATCGGTGAGGCGCTTGCCGCGCGCCGCCTTTTCAGGCCCGACCAGCCCGGGCGCCATGTAGGGAATGCGTTCGGCGCCGTCAGGATCGAAGTAGTACCGCCGCGGGTGTCCGACGTAGACCAGGATGCTGTCGTGCTTGGGCGGCCAGCGCCGACGACTTCGACCACCATAGTCGTACGCCCACACCACCTCGTTCAGAAAGCACTCGCGTCCAAAGATGGCATCCAGCAGCACCTTGACGTAGTGCACCTCGCGGTAGTCGAGGTGCACGTACAGTGACCCGCTCACGGACAGCACGCGGCGGAACTCACAGAGCCGCGGCTCGAGGAACTCCAGGTAGTCATCAAACACGTCCAGGTAGCTCGAGCGGCCCACGCGCACGGTGCGGTAGCGGCGCCCCTGAAAGCCGACGCGGTCGCCACCCTCCTCATCGCGCACCGTGCGGATGCGCTCGAGCGTCCGCCGGCTGCCCGTATTGAACGGCGGGTCGACGTAGATCAGGTCCACGCTGGCGTCGGCGAGCTGCGCCAGGACGTCCAGGTTGTCGGCCAGGACGACGCGACCGCGCGGGGCGGTAGACTCGCCTGAGCCATGGCCGTTCAAACCTCGATCCTCGATGCCACCAATCTACACGCGCGCCTCGACGACCTGCTGGCCAGCCATCCGGCCCAGGATGGCCCGTGGGCCGCGCCGCTGGTGCTGTCTGACGACATCCAGGCCTTCGTCATTCTGCACCCGCCAGGCACGCCCAACGATACGCACTACCACGAGCACGACGAGTGGTGGGTGGTCATGAAGGGTGAGATCAACTGGCACATCGAGGGCCAGTCCGAGCCGGTCCGCGCGCGTGCTGGCGACTTCGTCCTGTGCCCCAAGCTGCGCAACCACCACCTCGAGCCGGTGGGCAGCGAGGTATCGGTCCGCATCGCGATCAACACGCGCGGCGAGTTCCACCGGTACGACCGGCCCGGCTGCCGCAAAGAGCCCTGGCGCATGGACGCAAGTTAGAGAAGTTCGGCCGCGTCCCTAGGGCCCGGGGGCGCCCTCTTGCACCCACGCGGCCAGCAGGTCGCGCTCCTCCTGCGTCATACCCGTCAGATTGCCGAACGGCATGTTTTTAGTCAGCACCGCCTGCTGATTGATCTGCTGCGCGCGGCCGACGATCTGGGCCGGCGTGTCGAACATGACCCCGTTGGGCGCTTGCGCGAAGCCCGGCTGCACAGGCGTGGCCGAGTGGCACGGCACGCAGCGGCGGGCGATGACCGCCTGCGCCTGGGCGAAGCTCACCCCGCCCTGCGACGAAACCGTCCCGCGCGGTGCGATGGCCACGGCCAGGGCCACCACGCCAACCGCGGCGCTGACCGGGATCGGCCAGACCACCCGACCCTGGTGCCGCAGGTTGAAGAAGTGCCGCACCCACGCGCCGAGGCCCATCAAGACCAGCAGCACCAGCCAGCCCTGCGGATGCCCATACGTCATCGGAAAGTGGTTGCTCAGCATCGCGAACAGCACCGGCAGGGTCAGGTAGTTGTTGTGGATCGAGCGCTGTTTGCCGCGAATGCCATACACCGCGTCCGGCTCGCGACCGGCCGCCTTGGCCGCGACGAGCTCGCGCTGGCCCGGGATGATCACGAACTTCACGTTGGCCACCATCCACGTGCCGATCATCGCGCCGACCTGGATGTACGCGCCGCGCGGGCTGAACAGGTGACTGACGCCATACGCGGCCACGGCGATCACGCCAGCCAGCGCCAGCGCCAGCAGCCGGTCGCGCCCCTCGAGCGCGCGCGACAACCCGTCGTACACGATCCAACCCGCGACCAGCAGCACCACGCTCAATGCCACCGCCGCGACCGGCCCGATGTCGGCAACATTCGCGTCGACCAGGTACGTGCTGGCGTTCGCGTAGTACAGCACGATCAGCAGTCCGAATCCGCTGAGCCAGGTGGTATACGCCTCCCACTTGAACCAGTGCAGCGGACTGGGCAGCGTTGGCGGCGCCACGCGGTACTTCTCGACCCGGTAGAAACCCCCGCCATGGATCTCCCACGCCTCGCCAGCAACGCCCGCGTCCTCCGCCGCCGGGTTCTTCGGCTCCAGCAGGTGGTAATCCAGGGCGATGTAGTAGAAGGACGTCCCGATCCAGGCGATCGCTGCCGTGACATGCAGCCAGCGCACGAGCAGGTTCAGCCAGTCCAGCGCATACGCCAGCATCGCGCTTAGCGTACGCGGCGCGGCGCCGGTAGCATGGCACGCCATGCTCCAGACGACTGCTCGGCAGCACGCGGCTTCCTTCTTCCCGGCGCTCGGCGGCGACCTGCCGACCATTGTGCGTGCCGAGGGCGTCTACCTGTACGACGACCGGGGGCGCCAGATCATTGACGCTGCCGGTGGCGTCGGTGCGGTGACCTCGGTCGGTCACGCGGTCCCCGAGATCGTGGACGCGATCGCCGCTCAGCTGCGCACGGTCGCCTTCGTGCCGTGGACGCAGTTCCAGAGCGAGCCCGCGCAGCGCCTGGCCGAAGCAGTTGCCGAAATGACCCCGCGCGGACTGAACGCAGTCGCGCTCTTCAACAGCGGCTCAGAAGTGACCGAGGGCGCCGTCAAGCTCGCCCGCCAGCACTGGCTCGCCCGCGGGCAACCTGACAAACACCTGGTGGTCAGCCGCTGGCAGGGCTTTCACGGCATGAGCCTCGGCGCCAGCGGCTTCAGCGGCCACACCCAGCGTCGACGCAAGTACCAGCCGATGCTTCACGACATGCCCAAGATCGGGCCCGCCTACGCCTACCGCTGCCAGGAGTGCGCCACGGGCAGCCTGCGCTGCGCTGACGAGCTCGAGCGCGTCATCCGCTGGCACGGTCCCGAGAACGTGTCCTGCTTCATCGCCGAGCCTGTGGTCGGGGCGACGATGGGCGCCGTACCCGCGCCGCCAGGCTATTTCCAGCGCATCCGTGAGATCTGCGACCGCTACGAGGTGCTGTTGATCGCCGACGAAGTCATGTCCGGATTCGGGCGGACCGGTCGCTGGTTCGCGATCGAGCACTGGGACGTCGTGCCAGACATCCTGGTGGCGGCCAAAGGCGTGAGCGGTGGTTACGCGCCACTGGCCGTGCTCATGGCCCACGAGCGGGTGGTGAACGCGCTGCGCGAGGCGGGCGTCCCGTGGGTCATGGGCCACACGTACGCCCAGAACCCGGTGACGGCCGCGGCCGGCCTGGCGGTGCTGGAGTACATCGAGCGCCACGACCTGGTGCGGGCGGCCGAGGAACGCGGGGCGCAGCTACTGGCCGGCCTGCGGGCATTGGTCGGCCGCCACCGCATGCTGGGCGACGCACGTGGGCTCGGCCTGCTGCTCGGAGTCGAGCTCGTGCGGGACCAGCGCACACGCGAGCCCTTTGCAGTCGAAGATGGCGTGGCGTTTCGCTTCGCCCGGGCATGCATCGACGAAGGCGCGGCGGTTTATCCGGGCCAGAGCGGCGCCGACGGGCTCGTGGGCGACCACGCCCTGGTCACGCCACCGCTGGTGATCGATGCCGAGCAGGTCGACCACCTGGTCAACGCGATCGACCGCGCACTCACCCGCCTCGAGGCCGAGCTGGCCATCTCGGGCTGATCCGCGCGCGTGCTACAAACCAGCTCTATGCCCGAAGTCATCGTCGAGCTTGCCGAAGGCCGTAGCCTGGATCAGAAGCGCTCGCTGGTCAAAGACATCACCGACGCCGTCGTTCGGAACTGTCAGGTGACAGCCGACGCGGTGACGGTCATCATCCACGAGAACCCGCGCACCGACAAAGCCAAAGGCGGGGTGCTCTTCTCCGAACGCTAGTACAGCAGGTAGCGCTCGCGGCTCACACGGTAGCGCTGTAGATCAGGTTCCCAGGCGGCCACGATCTCGTCCAC
>CBJLVJ010000399.1:0-4144 GCA_966426465.1 uncultured bacterium
GGTCGCGACCGAGTCGAGGCAGCCCGTGGCGGTCGGCGCGGCGCCGGCTGCTCCTGCTCCTGCGCCAGCGGGGTCAGGCGGGCCGATCCGCGCGATGCCGGCCGCACGTCGCCTGGCCTCCGAGCACGGTCTGGACCTGAGCACGCTGGTTGGCTCGGGACCTCAGGGCGCCATCACGCGTGAGGACGTCGAGCACGCGCTCCAGGTCCTCGCGCCTGCTCAGGTGCCGCCGGTCCAGAAGGTCAGCTTCTTCAGCGATGGCATCCGTCTCGACGGCATGCTGTACACACCGGAGGATCATCGCCCGGGCGAGCGGCGTGCGGCGGTGGTCCTCCTGGCCGGGTTCACGTACCTCAAGAGCCTGCTGCTGCCCGACATCGCCAGAACGCTCAACGCGGCGGGCTACCCCGCCCTGGTGTTCGATTACCGCGGGTTCGGCGACAGCGACGGCCCCCGCTGGCGGCTGCTGCCGTCCGAACAGGTGGCCGACACCCGCGCCGCACTGACGTTCCTTGGCGATCAACCGCAGGTCGATCCGCGCCGGCTGGTGCTGGTCGGCGTGAGCCTGGGCGGCGCCAACGCGGTCGCCGCGGCAGCCATGGACCCCCGCGTGGCGGCGGTAGTCACCATCAGCAGTCCCGGCAACGGTGAGCGCTGGCTGCGCGCGTTGCGCCGTTACTGGGAGTGGGATGAATTCGTTGCCCGCCTGGCGGCCGATCGCTCGAAGCGCGTCCGTTCGGGCGAGTCGAGCCGCGTCCACCCACTCGAGATCGTCCCGCCCGACCCGGAGTCCGAGTCGTTTTTCGAGCGCATCTACACCGAATTCCCGCAGATGCGCTGCGAGCTTCCGCTCGAGACCGCCGAGGCCCTGATCGAATTCCGGCCGGAGGAGCAGGTCGACCGCCTGGCGCCACGGCCGTTGATGCTCGTTCATGGGACGGCCGACCGGCTGGTGCCCGCGGACGAGTCGCGCCATATGTTCGAGCGGGCCGGCTCGCCGCGACAGCTCGAACTCCTGCCCGGCGTCGGCCATTTCGACTGGGTCGTGCCGGGCAGTCACAGCTTCAAAGAAGTGACTGATCGCGTGGTCCGCTTCTTGACGGAGGTCGTACCCGCCCGATAAGTCAGGTGCTTCGGCTATTGCGCGAGTGCTGCGCGAAGCGCGTATCCGATCGCCGTCTGCAGGTGCTGGACCCAGGCCTGGGCTGACGTGTCGCGGGTGTGGTCCACCACCACGTTGACCTGCCCGGTTTCGCACCCTTTCGCCACACGGTCGACGCATCGGTAGGAGCGCAGCGCAAAGCCATTGTCCGGCTCCCGCAGGCGCGTCTCGAGGGCGGTCGCGTTCGAGCGCGCAAGGTCCAGCCACGATTGATCGCCGTCCTGGGCGTAGAGCGCCAGGTGGCCGAGGCTGGTCCACGCGGCATAACTCGCGTAGACCTGATTGATGCCGGCTTCGAGGTTGTAGCCGCCCGTCTCGGGCGACCAGAACGCATCGTGCATGGCGTGGCCTACCGCCTGCGCGCGCGCAAGGTGACCCGCGTCGCCGTCGATTCGCGCGGCCGCCAGCTGCGCTTCGACGGCGATGCCCTGGTCGTAGTTGAAGTAGCGCGTGTGGGTGACGGCGCCGGTCCGATGCGGAATGTCGTCGAACGCCACGCTCCAGCGATACAGGTTGCGGCTGGGCTCGTACAGGATGGTGTCGAGCCACAGCAGGCTGCGCAGCGCCCAGTCACGGTAGCTCGCGTCGCCGGTGGCGTCGTACAGGCGAGCGAAGAACAACGCGCCGAGCGCGTTCGTCTGCGCGGGCTTGCCTTCTTCGCTGTCACCCCGACCGGTGTTCCACCAGAATCCACCGCCAAAGGTCTCGTCCCACAGGCCGCTCCCCTGCAGGAAGTCGGCTTCGCGCTGCGCGGCGTGGATGTAGCGTCGTTCGGCGAGCGGATCGGTCGTGGTTCGGGCGGTGTCCAGCAACGCAAGCCCTGCAATCAGGTTGTCGTCGGTGAAGCGCTGCTTGTTCTCAACGCTCGTACCGACCGGATTCGCCCGTGGGAAATAGCCTGCGCTGGTGTAGTCCCACAGGCGGTCGAGGAACACGAAGCCTTTGTCCAGGTAGCACCGGGTGTCAGCCGGGTCCCAGCCTGGAACATCCGGTTGTGCGGCAGCCGGGTCGCTGGAGCCGGTCAGCATCAGCGCATCCGCCCACAACTGCGACGCGACGTACCACTGGTCCACAATCTCCGGCTCGGCGTCGCTGCGCCGAAACGAAACGAAACGGGCGTCGGGACAGTTGAATGCGTCGCCCAGAACCGCCAGGCGCGCCCGTGTGGAGGCCTGGATGCCAAGCGCCGTGGACAGCCGCCCGGCGACTCCGTCTTCGGCAGGCTGCGCCGCCGACACCGGCGTACCGCCCGCAACCAGACACATGGCCAGCGCAAAACTCAGTCGAACGATGCGATTCATGCAGGCCTACTTGAGCCAGACCTGGGTCGCGCCGTCGCCGCCGCTCGCATCCGGCTCGGGCGCGAATCGGGACACGTACTGGCTTCGCCGCAACGTCTCTCGAACCGCCTGACGGATGGCGCCAGTGCCCTTGCCGTGCACGATGCGCGCTTCGGGCATACCAACCAGAGACGCGTCCTCCAGGTACTGCTCCAGGCGCTCGAGCGCCTCGTCCCGGCGCAGTCCACGCAGGTCCAGCTGATAGGGTACTTCGCCGCGCGGCGACGCCACGGCCACGGAAGGCAGTCGCTCGGGCTGGACCGCCCGCCGCTCGGCGGACGTCGGGCGCAGAGCGCCCTCGAGCTCGCGAATCGGCATGCGCACGCGCCGTCCCAACACTTCGACCTCCACAGTTCCGTCGCGAATTGTCAGCACTCGCCCGGGCAAACCCAGACGGGGCACGACGACCTCGGCACCTGGCTGCACCAGGGCCGCTTCGGCCGGTTCGGGCTCGGGCTCCGGGACAACAGGCGCAGGCGGCACGCTGAAGCCTGGCAAGCTGAGCGCCGACTCGATGGCCTCGCGGGCGGGCTCTGAGGGCCCTCACTCGCGCGCGGCCTGAAGCTGCAGCCGCAGTCGGTGCGCGTCGCGCCGCAAGTCCGCGAGCTCCTCCTCGGCGGCCGCCTGAGCATGCTCCCACACGTCGCGATGCTTTTTTTCGGCCTCCCGCAAGAGCGCTCGCGCGCGCACCTTCAACGTGGCCGCCTCGGCGGCTTCTTTGAGCGCCCGGGCGCGCGCATCTTCGGCCACGGTCCGCTCACGAGCGATCTCGTCGAGCAATGCCTCGGTCTCGCGCGCCTGCGGGGAAACATACGTGCGTGCCGTGTCGAGGACTTCACGTGGCATGCCGAGCCGTTCGGCGATGGCGAGCGCGTTCGAGCGGCCCGGCGTGCCGATCATCAAGCGATACGTCGGCGAGAGCGTCTGGACGTCGAACTCGACACTCGCGTTTTGCACGCGCGGTGTGCCTTCGGCGTAGCTCTTGAGCTCCGGATAGTGTGTCGTCGCGACCACGTAGGCGCCTCGTTGGCGCAGGAAGTCGAGCAGCGCGCGCGCGATTGCCGCGCCCTCCTGCGGGTCGGTGCCCGCGCCGAGCTCGTCGAGCAGGATCAGCGAGCAGCTATCGGCATCGCGCAGCATGCGCACGATGCGCGAGATGTGACTGGAAAACGTTGACAGGCTCTGCTGCAGGCTCTGCTCGTCGCCGATGTCGGCCTGAATGCGTTCGAACACGGCGACAACCGAGCCCTCGTCGGCAGGCACGAACAGACCCGCCTGGGCCATGAGCGACAGCAACCCGGCAGTCTTCAGCGCGACGGTTTTGCCGCCGGTGTTCGGCCCGGTGATCAGCAGGATGTCGAACTCACCGCCCAGCTCGAGGCTGATGGGCACCACGTTGCCGACGAGCAGCGGATGGCGAGCTTTGACCAGTTTCAGCACGGTCTGGCCGGCGGGTCGCGGCAAACCCACGAGCTGTGGCGCGGTGGCGCGCTGTTGCTCGGCCAGACCGGCCGCGGCGCGCGCGAGATCGATCTGGGCCAGTCCTTCGACGCTGCTGGCGAGCGCATCCGCCTGCTCACCGACCTCCTGGCTCAGGGCACGCAGGATCCGCTCGACCTCGCGCTCTTCCTCCAGGATCAGC
>CBJLVJ010000400.1:0-4141 GCA_966426465.1 uncultured bacterium
AGTTGCGGGCGCCCACAAACGCATCGATCTGCGGCAGCTCTGCGGCCAGCTCGCGTGGATAGCGCTCCACCAGGCAACCGGTGGCGATCAGCTTCTGGTCGGCTCGCTTGTCGGCGCCGAGCTGCAGCAGGGTATCGATCGACTCCTGCTTGGCTGACTCGATGAAGCCGCAGGTATTGACGATCAGCAGATCGGCCGCGGCGGCATGCGACGCCCGACGGTAGCCCCGGGCAAGCAAGAGCTGCTCCATGGCCTCCGAGTCGACCGTGTTCTTGGCGCAGCCGAGCGACACCAGAAGGAAAGTCCCGCCGCCGCCCACCGCCGAAGCCGCGCCTACGCGCAACCCCGACTCTACGGGCGCAGCGGCGTCTGGAGCCGAAACGGAGGCCACGGCTGGCGCTGGGTCGAGTGCTTCAGGGACGGTGGGCATACCGGGGGTTAGCGCTGCCAGCTCAGCTCCACGGGATCCGTGGCGGCCTGGGGGTCCTGGTGCACGCCGTTGACGGTGATGTCGACGGCCGAGCCGTTGCTGGTGCGCATGATCACAGAATTCTGGGCCAGTGGCAGCGAGCGCTCGGTGCCGGGGGCAAGCGTTTCGGCCACGACCTGCTTGCCGTCCACGGCGGCCTCGACGTACACGCGGCTCGTGGTTCGAAACTCTACCAAGATTCCCTCGATCTCTGGCGTGGGCGTCACCGTCGGCTCAGGTGTCGGGGCCGGGGTAGGACTCGGCGACGCCAGCGCGATCGGAAACGGTGTAGGCAGCCGCGCGCCGCCGGGTGTCGGCGTGCCCACTCGGGCGCGCAGGCTCGTGTCCCCCTGGTTCAGCGTGTGCTGGACATCCTGGTACCAGTTCCAGGCGAAGCCCATCGCCGCGACGAAGACGATGCCGCTGATGCCGTACATGACCGGTCGCAGCGGAATCTGGCGCGGGATGGCCAGGTGCGGAACAGCCGGCCGCAGCGGCGGGCTGGGCTCGCGCCGCGCCGGCGGCTGGTACAGGTCGACCATCGCCTGGGCGTTGAGCCCGAGATACTCGGCGTACGTGCGCAGGAACCCGCGCGTATAGACGGGCGGCGGTAGCGAGGCAACGTCCTCAGCTTCGAGCGCCTCCAGGTAACTGCGTCGGATGCGCGTGTCGCGCGCCGCCTCCGCGAGCGAGACACTTTTATCGAGACGCGCCTGGCGCAGCGTCTCACCGAGTGTCCACACGGTGCCTCATCGCCACTCTACGTGGCCGACTGTAGCCGGCTCCGGAAGCGGGAGCAACCCCGCTGTCAAGACGAACGGCGCGAGCGGAGGGCAGCCCGCAGCTCCTCGAGCGGCCGTGTATTGAGCACGTCGGCCGCCGTGAGCCAGCCGCGGCGGGCGCTGCCGATGCCGAACTGCATGAAATCCAGCTCCTTGGTCGAATGCGCGTCGCTGCTGACGGTGAACCGCCCACCCAGCTCGAGCGCGCGACGCGCCCATTCGCCGTTCAGGTCCAGACGGTCGGGCGTTGCGTTCAGCTCGAGCGCGCAGCCATTGGCGGCGGCCCGCTCGATCACTGCCTGCATGTCGACCTCGTAGCCCTCACGCCGGCGGATGATCCGTCCGTGAGGGTGGTTCAGCGTGTTGACCAGCGGGTTCGAGATCGCGCGCAGCATGCGCGCGGTCATGACCTCGCGCGGCTGCCGAAAGCCGGTGTGGATCGAGGCCGACACGTAGTCGAGCGACTCGAGCAAGCTGTCGGGAAAGTCGAGCTGGCCGTCCATCAGGATGTCCATCTCGGTGCCGTGCAGCACCACGAACGGGGCCAGACGGTGGTTCAGGCGCTTGACCAGCGCGCGCTGCTCCTCGAGCCGCGCCGGGGTGAGACCGCGTGTCATGGCCAGGTTCTGCGTATGGTCGGTCAGCGCCATGTACTGGTAGCCCCTGGCTCTGGCCGCCTTGGCCATGTCCTCGAGCGTCTCGGTGCCGTCGGTCCAGTTGGTGTGCGTGTGCAGGTCGCCCTTGATGTCGCTGAATTCGATCAGCCGCGGCAGCGTGCCGGCCAGCGCCGCCTCGATCTCGCCCTGATCCTCGCGCAGCTCGGGCGGGATCCAGGGCAGCCCGAGCCGTTCGTAGATGCCCACTTCCCGCTCGCGTTCGAGCAGCTGCCCGGTCGTATCGTCCTCCAGACCGAGCGGCGTCAGTGTCCAACCACGACCGCGAGCGAGCGCCTCGAGTCGCTCGACATGCCGTCGTGAGCCCGTGTACCACACCAGCGCGCTGCCCCAGGCGTCGCGCGGCACCACCGTCACGTGCACTTCGAGGCCGCCGTACAGTTGCACAGCGGCTTCGTCGGCGCTGCGATCCAGCACCTGGACCAGGTTGGGCAGGCTCACGAGAGCCTGCAGCACGCGCTCGGCTTCTTCGGGCGTGTCGCGTCCGGCGAGCAGGTCCAATCCGCCGACGGTGTCCTGCATGCGTCGCACGCTGCCGACGACCGCGAGCCGGTCCGCCTCGGTGGTCTCGCCCAGCGCGTCCTGCACCTGAGCGAAGGCAACCCAGGCGTCCGAGATCAACTGTCGCGCCGAGCGCTGCTTGAGACGGTCGAGACTGGCCAGCAGCGTGTCGACCGCCTTCGGTCCGAAACCGGGCACCTCGCGCAGCCTACCCTGGCGGGCCGCCTGCTCCAGCTCGTCAAGGGTCGAGACGCCCAGCTCCTGATACACCGCCCGCGCGCGACCGGGGCCGAGTCCTGGTACCTGCAGCAACGACGCGAGGGCGACCGGAAAGTCACGCCGCACCTGGTCGTAGAACTCCATGCGACCCGTAGCCAGGTACTCGATAATCTTGGCTTCGAGGGCGTTGCCGATGCCCGACAGCTCCCGCAAGCGACCCTGCTCGAACAGCGTGTCCAGGCGCTCAGAGGCACCGGCCACACTGCGGGCGGCGGTCCGATAGGCGTTGTAGCGATAGGGCGGCTCACCCTTGATCTCGAGGATGTCGCCGATCTCGGCGAACAGACGCGCGACCTCGGCGTTGGCGTTTACCGCGGGCCGCGCATCGTCCTCGGACATGCCTACGTTAGGATAGGTGGATGACCACGGCCGCGACCCGCCCGGCGCGGCCGAAACGCGAGAGTGGCGGCACGCCGCGCGCCGTTCACCGCGCATTCGGACTGTCCGACGCCGATGCGCTGGAGATGTACTACGCGATGCTCGTCAGCCGTCGCCTGAGTGAGGTCGCGCTCAAGCTCGCCTTCCAGGGCTCGATCGACGTGGCCATCCCATCCGACGGGCACGAAGCGGCCCAGATCGCCAGCATGCACGCACTCCGCCCGACCGATCCCGTCTACCTGTTCTATCGCAGCGTGCCAGCCGCCTACGCACGGGGCATGACCGCGCGCGAGATCCTGCTCGACTACTTTGGGCGACGCGACGCCCCATCTTCGGGCGGCAAGAACCTGGCCGGCCACTGGGCCAAACGCGAGCTGAACCTGTTGAGCATCTCGGGCTCGGTCGCTACCCAGATCCCGCACGCCGTGGGCTCGGCGCTCGCGGCCAAGCTGCGCGGTGAGGACAGCGTCAGCGTGGCGTACTTCGGCGACGGCGGTTCATCCAAGTCCGACTTCCACGAGGGCCTGAACTTCGCCGCCGTGCACCAGCTGCCCGTCGTATTGTTCTGCGAGAACAACCGGGTGGCGATCTCGGTGCCCTTCGAGAAACAGTCGCCCGTGCGCAGTGTGGCCGACCGTGCCGTGGGCTACGCGGTGGTCGGTATCAGCGTTGACGGGTCCGATCCGCTGCAGGTCTTTCGGGTCATGCACGAGGCGGTCGAAGCCGCGCGCGCCGGGCGCGGGCCGGCGTTGATCGAGGCTCGCGTGACGCGCCTTGGACAGCACACCAGTCAGGTCGGCGACACGCGCGCGCCGCGGGAGATGGCGGCGGCGCGGCGGCACGACCCGATTCCGCGCTTCGCGCACTACCTGGACTACCACGGACTGCTCACCGACGAACTGCACAGGGAGCTCGCGCAGCGCGCGGAAGCCGAAGTTGCCGAGGCGCTGGACGACGCCCGCCAGGCGCCACCCCCGCCCGTCGAGCGCGCCTTCGCGGACGTCTATCGTTCTGTAAAGTAGCGGCACGTCAGCGCGGGCGGTTGTCGACCACGCGCA
>CBJLVJ010000401.1:0-4136 GCA_966426465.1 uncultured bacterium
GCAGCTTGCAGCGGCAGCAGGCCAAAGGGATCGTACCTGGCACTAGACAGGTACACCGCCGACTTGCGCAACCACGCGTCCATGTCTTGTCGCTGCAGAAATCCGAGTGGTTGGAGTGGCGGGGGGACTGCCGCGCGGCCGCCATCCGGATGGCTGGACTCGCCCGCCAGGTAGACATGGCCGTGATCCCATTCGCGCGCTGCCTCGGCGGCCAATGGGATATTCTTCGCCGCGTCCCAGATTCGACCTGCCACCAGGGTGATCCGCTCACGCTGCTCGCCGCTCGCGGGCTGGGGCGGCCAGCCATTGTGGATCACCGCGATGGGCCGGCTCGACGCGTACAGGTGGGCGATCTCGCGGGCGAGAAAGGCCGACACGGCCACCACAGCGTCGGCTCTCGAAAGAGCCTGGCGCACCAGCGCCGCGTATGACGCCCACTCCGGCGGTAGGTCATTGGCGCCACAGGTCCATCGCCGCCAGGACAGCACGTCGCTGTGCACGGTAAGGATGACGGGCACGTCCACGTCGGCGCACGCGGCGGCGAACTGGTTGGCGTGGATCACGTCCGCGTGGACCTCGCGGGCGACCTCTTTCACGATCCGGCGGGTTTCGAGAATGTCGGTCTGCGCGTCCTGCATCCACTCGAGCTTGAGCGGAGCCTCGAGCAGATCCGCCCCGACCTCGACCGCGGTCTGGCGCTGGGCGGGGGTTGGACTACCGAGCGCCAGCAGCGTGACCCGTGCCGATGGGCCGAGTGCGCGCACCAGTACCGTGCAGAAATCCCACACTCCGCCCACCACGTCCGTGGTCAGCAAGATGCGCTGCTCGGTCACGCCGACGGACCGGCGAAGGCGATGTCCGGTTGCGAGATCGGCAGGCCAAGCGTGGCGTGTTTTGGCTTGATCACGCGCCCGTCGGACAACTCCAGGGCCCAGTCCCACAGCCGGCGCAGGCCCTGGTCGATGCCCACACGGGGTTTCCAGCCGAAATCGCGCTGGGCCTTGCGCGTATCGCTCACGTACACCGGTTGGTCGCCGGGTCGCCACTCATCCAGCTGCGCGAGCACGCGTCGTCCCGAAAACTGCTCGAGCCGGGGTCCCAGCTCATGCCAGATCGAAACGCTGTTGGGTGGCCCGCCGCCCATGTTGTAGACGTTGCCGGCAGTCCGCTCGATGTGCAGCGCTGCCAGTTTGAAGGCGCGTACCAGGTCGTCGATGAACAGCAGGTCGCGCACCTGCTTGCCGTTGCCATAGATGGTGAGCGCTCGCCCGGCGGCAACCGCGAGCATGAAGTGGGCTACCCAGCCCTGGTCCTCGTTGCCAAACTGGCGCGGTCCGTAGATGCACGACATACGGAACACGACGGTTCGCAGTCCGTAAATGCGCGCGTAATCGTGGACGTACTGGTCCGCGGCGCCTTTGGAGCATCCGTACGGAGAGTGGAAATCCAGCGGCTCGCACTCGGCGATGCCGTGCCTGTCCAGGTCCGCGTCGGCGAAACGGTAGCGGGTCCGTCCCTCGGTGGACGCGCGGTGAGGCAGCGACCCGTACACCTTGTTGGTGGAGGTATAGAACAGCAGCGGAGGCCGAGTCGCGCGGCTCTGACGCACGGCCTCGAGCACGTTGTGCGTGCCCAGGACGTTGACTTCCAGGTCGTCTCGCGGCGCCACGAGTGAGGTGGTGACGGCAGTCTGGGCCGCGAAGTGAAAGACGATGTCGACGCCGGCTGCGCCGACGACCGACCGCACCAGGTCGGTATCGCGCACGTCGCCGCAGACGAACCGTAGCCTGTCAGCCGGCGCCTGAGCCTGGAGCCACTCCAGGTTGCGCTCCACGCCGGGGCGCATCAGGCTGTCGAAGATGGTCGCTGCGTGACCATCGCGCAGGAACTCGGCTGTGACATTGCTGCCAATGAATCCCGCCCCGCCGGTGACGATGACGTGCAAGCTGTTGCCTCCTGAATCGCGAGTAGTACGCACGCGTCAGGCCGTCCCGCTACCGTTCGGCGGCGACTGACCCTGCGAACTCTGAGCCGTGTTGATGAAGCGCTGGAGCTCACTTTCGGGCACGCGATAACCGAGCTTGGTGCCCCCCGGCCGGAAACCGCGCAGCTTGCCCTGACGCAGCCAGCGCCGCACCGTTTCGGGCGACGACCGGAGGCGCTCGGCGACTTCGCGTACCGTGAGCAGACGTTGTTCGTTCATCGCACGTTTGGTCCGCGCTCCTGGGGGCGCGTTTCCGCCGATCCTGCCCGTCACAGTGTCGAAGAAACGCCATGCAGTTGTGAGAAGTGCTTAGTCCACCCTACAAGATGAACCAAGTCGCGGCAAGCCCCCCTGTCAAGCCGTTGCCACCCGGCCGGCAGCGCCCACCTGGCCGTAGCGGCTGATGATCGTTTCGCAAAAGTCGGCGAAGTCGCCCAGGTTGATCGGCGGGCTGGTGTGGTGAGGCGACCGTCCAGCGCGCGCCGGCGTAAAGCACAGCGTGAGCGTCACGTCAAAGTGGGCCAGACGCTGCATCACCTGGTCGAACCACTCCACCGCGCCAGGTCGGTCCCAGTCGGCCCAACCGATGCCCGTGCGGATCTTGCGTACGCCGAGCGCGCTCAACAAGCGCACCATTCGGTCGAACCGGTCGCGCTCCTGCCAGTACACCCACTCGCAGACGCCAACGCCGTGCGCGCTCCACTCCGCCAGCCGCCGCGCGGCCGGTTTGGCACGTCCTTCGGCGTCGAAGACGCCCATCCGGAAGTGCCGGTAATAGGCGCTGCCTTCGCCGCCACGATGGCGCGTGACGGCTTCCCACCGCTCGGGCAGGTCCATCAGCGCGTACCAGAACACGCGGTCCGCGCTGGTGGCGAGCTGGTCCAGCGTTGCATCCACCGCCCACGCCTGCAGCGCCGGCGACACGAGACTGGAGGCGCCAACCTCGGTCGCCCACACCGGTTTGCCGCCGCTGAGCTCGCGGATGGCCTCGATGCGCTTCGGCCATTCGCTGATGTGCCAGCGGTTCCAGTCGAGCGGGAAGCCGTGCACCGCCACCACGTCGATCGCTTCGCCGAGCCCGCGTCCAAACAGGTTGCGGATAAACAACGGATCGATCGGCGAGATACCCCCGAGCACGCGCGGCAAGCCCGGTGCGACGCTGGCCAGCCGCTCGCCGGCCAGGCGGATCATGTGCGCGAACAGGTCCCAGTCCGGATCCTGGTGACGGTCCCAGTGCGACAGGTTGTTCGGTTCGTTCCACAGCATCACCGCCTCGATCACGACACCATCCACGCTGTCGGCCGCGCCACTAAACGGTGCCTTGCCGCTCGCAGACGTAGACCTCGTGGCAAGGGTGGTCGACGATGCGCAGGCCGACGCTGCGCAGGAGCGCCTGGTTACAGGCCGGATTGGGTATCCACCAGTTGGTCCGATCGCCGGCATACGCGTGCTCGATGAAGTACATGCGCGGGAAGCGTTGGTCCATGAAGATGTCGCGCTCGCTGAACGGATAATCGGCCGCGAATTCGCCGATATCCCAGCTCCCGCGTTCCATCGACTGGAACACCAGCCGGCGGCCGACCAGCGAGGCCACCTTTTCCAGCGCGTACAGCGGGTGCCGCAGGTGGTACAGCACGCCGAGAAACAGCACATAGTCGAACCGTTCACCGCCGACGATGCGCTCGATGTCGTACACGTCGCCCTGCACGAATTCGACGTCGAGCTTCAGCTGCTCGCGAGCGAACCGCGCCTGGTTCAGGTAAACAGGGTCGTGGTCGACACCCAGCACGCGGGCTGCCCCGCGTCGTTTCAGCTCGAACGAGTAGAAGCCGCCATTGCAGCCAACGTCCAGCACGGTCTGCCCGCTCAGGTCGTCAGGCACGGAATGGTTGAAGAACTGCCAGAAATTGGCCGGAAAGTCGCCCAGTGGATGATCGGGCGCGGTCTGGACGTCGGCGTCATCGCCCAGCCGCAGGTTGTGGAACCAGGGTCCGAGCGCGTTGACTCGCGATTCCAGAGAGGGCATTGCTGCCTTCAAGCTTAGCGTCCCGCACCCGGCACACAGCGTGCACCGGCGGGGCAATGGCTGAACTTGGATACGCCCTGTCGAGCGAGGAGCACCCACCGAGCAACCTGGTCAGTTTGGCACGCT
>CBJLVJ010000402.1:0-4128 GCA_966426465.1 uncultured bacterium
GTCCAGGCTGGCATCCCAGCCTACACCGAGCGTCAGATCGCAGCGACGGTGGACTGTTGCGAGTACATCTACAAACGCTACGGGCGGTTCCCGCTGAGCAATGGCCCATTCCGCACCACAGTCGCCTATCAGGCACACCACCTGGATACCAGCTTCTACGATCGCTTTTACCGACCGGATGGAGTCGGCGGGCGAGCCGATGCCTGAAGCGGGTCGATCAGCTACAGTTAATCGCCGCGCGCGGGTTACGGCGGACAGGCGGCCCACCACGGAGGACTATGCGGGCTGCGCATCTGACTGGCGAACGAAAGATTGTAACGATCCTCTTCGCGGACGTCGTCGGCTCTACTGCGCTGGTGGAGCGCATGGATGCAGAGGATTGGACGGCGATCATCAACGGCGCCTTCGAGCGCTTCGCCAGCGCCATTCAGCACCGCGGAGGCACGGTAGCCCGGCTCATGGGCGACGGGCTACTGGCCTTTTTTGGCGCACCTGTCACCCACGAGGATGATCCGGCGCGCGCCGTGCAGGCCGGACTCGATCTGCTGGCTGAGACCGCTGAGTACACAGCCGCGCCGGGTCTGGGGACTGTCGGCGCGCGGCTCGAACTACGCATTGGTGTTGCGACAGGTCCCGTCGTTCTGGGCGACGTGGGTAGTGAGGCGATGTACGAGTACACCGCCATGGGCGACGCGGTCAATCTCGCCGCCCGTCTGCAGGCTGCCGCCGATCCAATGGGCTTGCTCATCTGCGAGCATACGCACCGTCGCGTTGCCGCACTGTTCGACTGCGTGGAGCGCGGGCCTGTGCGTATCAAGGGCAAGTCGGAGTCGGTCCGCGTGTATCAGGTGCGTGGCCGAGCCAGTAGTTCAGCTGTGGCCAGCCCGGCGCCGCTTTCGGCGCGGGGCATCGCGCACCGGATCGTCTCGCCGCTTGTTGGCCGCGCAGACGAGCTGGCCATCTTTCAAAAGCATTTCGCCGCACTCGACAACGGCCGCGGTGGCCTGATCGCGCTCACGGGCGACGCGGGCGTCGGCAAGAGCCGACTCGTGGCTGAGGCGCGCCGCCTGGTCGACGCCCGCCAGGACCGCTGGCTTCTCGCGGAGAGTCTGTCATTCGGCCGATCGATTACCTACTGGCCGTTTCACACGTTGATCCGTGACGCGCTGCAGCTGGGTGAGGATTGGGCAGATCCGAACGCCTGGGCCACGCTCGAGACGCAGCTCAGCAGACTGTGCGGCTCGGATGTTTCGGATCTCCTGCCGTATCTGGGCGTGCTGGTTGGTCTTGACCCGCGCGGCGCGGGCCGGCCTGGTGACCGCATGAAATACCTGGACGGCGAAGCCATGCGCCGCCAGGTATTCCGCGCCGCCCGACTGTTCTTCGAGCGGCTCACACTCGAGCGGCCACTCGTGCTCGTGTTGGAGGACATGCACTGGCTCGACGAGGCCTCCACCGAACTGGTCGAACACCTGTTGTCTCTCATCCGTTCGAGACCGCTGCTTGTGTGCGGCGTCAGCCGACGTGAGCCGGGCAAACCTCTCGACCGGCTGATTCGACGCGCCCGGAGCGACTATCACGATCAGCTCAGCGAGATCGCGCTGAATCCGCTTACGATTGCGCACACGACGCAGCTGCTCGAACATTTGCTGGATAGCGACGATCTGTCGACCGCCCTACGACAACGTATCGCCGAGACCGTCGAGGGCAATCCGTTCTTCGCCGAAGAGGTCGTGCGCTCGCTGACCGATCAACACCTGCTCGTCTGGCATGCGGCAACGAATCGATGGCGGGCTGTGCGTCCGCCCAGCGCTATTGCTCTTCCTGATACCGTCCAGGGCGTCATCGCCTCACGCCTGGATGAGCTCGAGCACGGCGCGCGGGAGGTGCTCAAGATCGCCGCGGTCATCGGACGCACCTTCCACGACCAGGTCCTGCGGACGGTCGCCGGGGACGATGGGGGCGTGGACCGGCACCTGGCCGAGCTTCAGCGTCTCGATATGGTGCAGCAGCAGCAGCGTACTCCAGAACTGGTGTACTCGTTCAAGCACGGGCTGATCCAGGAGGCGGTCTATCAGTCAACCGTTGTCCGCCAGCGACGCGAGCTGCACCGGCGCACGGCAGAGGCTATTGAACGCGTGTTCGCCGACAGGTTGGAGGAAGTGTATTGCCTGCTCGCGTACCACTGGGCGCAGGTCGACGATTGGCAGCGGGCGCGGCAGTACTTGCTGCGAGCAGGCGACCTGTCCGGACGGGTTGCCGCGGATAGCGAGGCGCTGTGGCACTACCGCCGTGCCATCGCCGCCGCCGACAACGCGGGCACGGACGATTGGCAGCCCGGTGAGCGGGCGATCCTCGAGCGAAAGATCGGCGAGGCCCTGTTCCATCGTGGCGAGCACGACCAGGCCCGCGCGCACCTGGAACGATCACTCAGCGGGCTCGGCGCACCTGCGCTGCCTGAATCCAGGTGGAAGGTCCGCAGCCTGACGGCCGCCGAGTTCTTGCGCCAGGTCTGGCACACGTTTGCACACGACGTGCGGCGATCCGCGTCCTCGCAGCCGGTCGATTCGCTGGTGGGCGAGCGCTTGCGAGCCTACCGCTTGCTGGCGTGGATCAATCTCTGGACCGACCGCGAACGCTTCGCACTGCAGACACTTATGGCGCTGCGCACCTGCGAACGAGCAGGCGACCGAGGTGGTGAGGCGGAGTCATTGGCCGGTATCGGCATGATGTGCGATTTGCTCGGCGCATTCGGCCTGGCCGAACGGCTGCATCGCCGTGCGGTACGTGCCGCGACGCTCGCCGACCACCCATCGGCCCTGGCCAGTGCCTACGGCGGACTTGGACACCACTACGACCTCACCGGTGAGCTGACCGCCGCGGCGGACTATTACGACCGGTCCGCTCGGGCGGCTAGTGTGATTGGTGACACGCGGCAGTGGGGATCTGTCGTCTGGGGACGCTGTTACGTACTCTGCCAGGCAGGTCACATCGACGAGGCGGCCGCTCTAGCCCAACAGGTCGTGCAAGTCGGTGAGGAGACGGGCGACGCGCAGGTGCGTGGATGGGGCTTGCAGTGTCTCGGCGAGGCGCGCACGTACCAGGACGAGCTAGGCGAGGCCGAAGAGTTCCTCCAGACTGCGCGCGACCTGCTCACCGCCGTGCCAGACCATCTGGCACTCGCGTATACGTTTGGTTGCCTGGCTCAGTGCTGGCTACGTGGCGGCGACGAGGTGCGCGCGTTAGCTGTCCTGGAGCAAGGCCTCGCGCACATCAAAGAGCGCGAAGTGCGTGGCAATAACGTCAACGGCATCCGTACGGGGCTCGCAGAAGTGCGACTGAGGTTGGCGGAACGCTCGAATGAGCGCAGTCGCGCGGATGCGCTGGCACGGGCTCGATCGGCCTGTGCGACGGCGCTGGCCCACGCGCGTGTTTTCCGCCTGGCCCAGCCGGCGGCGTACCGCCTGCAAGGCACGCTCGAGATGCTGGGGGGAGACGTCCGATCCGCGCGACACTGGTGGGACAGGAGTCTGCGCGCGGCCCGGGCTCGACGCCAGCCGATGGAGCTGCAGCGCGTTATGGAAGAGGTCCAGCGCTGGCTGCCCGATTCTTGTGCAGTCGAAGGTGCGGCGACCTGATCGGGAGACGCGGTTCAACGTATGCAGTGGCCAGACCGCTTGCGACCTGATCAGGCACCCGTTTACGCGCGAAATGAGATGCTGATTCCAGCGGAGCAGACCGTCGTGTGGCAGTGGATTTGTCGAGCCGAGCTCTGGCCGAGGTGGTATCCAAACTGTCGCTGGCTGAAGTTCGAACGCGGATCAGGGCCAGATTTGCATCTGCATACGCAGTTGCGCTGGTGGACGTTTGGAGCCGTCGTAGACAGCACCGTGCGGGTGTTCAATCCCGAACGCTCGATCGAGTGGGATGGCTTCGCACTGCTTGGCACTCAGGTCTACCACGGTTGGTGGCTGACGACCGCCGGTCAATGCACACGCGTGGTGACGGAGGAAACGCAGACAGGTCCGTTACCGTGGGTAGCGCGGTGGCCGTTGCGGAGCATGCTGTGGCTCGGTCATCAGCTCTGGCTGTCTCGGCTGCGCCAGGTCTCCAGGACTGGACCCCCAC
>CBJLVJ010000403.1:0-4113 GCA_966426465.1 uncultured bacterium
GCCGGCGTAGCCGTAGAGGTCGTCTCGTCCACCGGACTGCCCGAAGCGGTCCATGCCGAGCGGAACGGTGCGTTGTCCGAAAACGGAGCCGAGAAAGGCCAGCGCGTGACTGGCGCCATCCAGCACGGTCACGATCGGCGCGCCGCGCTCGGCCGGCTGGATGAGCGTCGTCTCGAGGTGACCGATACCATCTGGAATGGTCGAGGTCCGCACCGCCTCCAGCCGCGATGACTGCCACTCCGCGTACAGCCGGTCCGCGCTGGTGATGTTCAACACCGTGACCGCCACACCTTCCTCCGCCAGCTCGGCGGCGGCGGCGAGCACCTCCGGGACAATGGCTCCGCACGCGGCGAGGACCACACGCGGTGCATCCGACAGCGCGGGGTCCGGCTCCAGCAGACGGTACCCGCCCTGCAGCACCTGGCGCCGCAGATCCTCTTCGCCAAGCCGCGCGAGCGCCGCGTCGAACGGTTCCTGGGAAATTGCGCGCGTGCTCAACCGCAGGTAGGTGCTCACTCCGTTTTCGCGATCCAGACACTGCCGCAGACCTTCGAACAACGCCCACTGGGTCTCGCTGGCGAAGCACGGCTCGTACAACCTGACGTTCGGCAGCTCCAGGCCAATCGCGGGGGTGATGGAGCTCTGGTGAGCGCCGCCCTCCGGGCTGAGCGTGACCCCGGCAGGTGTCCCGGCGAAGACAAACTTGCTGCCCGAGTAGACGCTGTAGATCAGCGCGTCGAGCCCGCGACAGACGAACGGGTCGTACACGGTGCCCACCGGCAAGAGCAGCTCGCCGTTCAGCTCGTGGCTGAGTCCGAGCTGGCCGAGCAGCATGAACAGGTTCATCTCGCTGATGCCCAGCTCGATGTGCTGACCGCTCGGGCCGGGTTCCCAACGCAGCAGGCGCGGCACTGCCGTCGGCGGCGCTTGCCAGGGATTTTCGGCCCAGACGCCGGTGCGGTTGACCCAGCCGCCCAGGTTGGTCGAAATCGTGACGTCTGGACTGGCCGTGACGATGCGCTCGGCCAGCGGACCACCAAGGCGGGCCAGCTCCACCAGCGTGTTTCCGAAGACCTCCTGGGTAGAGATGCTGGATATGGCCCGGCTCGGCAGCGAATCCGGCACGTCGGTGACGCGTACCGGCGGAGCGTCCACGGCCGGTCGTGGGCCCCGCGGATACAACCTCGCCGCGGTCTTCCGGCAGAGACGCCCTTCGGGTGAATCTGGCGCAAAGCACGCCCACTCGTCGTCGCCCGGTACGCAGAGCTGCTCGCGCAGTGCGTCGATCTGTTCTTGCGACAGCAGCGCCGAGTGGTTCAACGGATCGCCCGCGAATGGCAAGCCCCAGCCCTTCATCGTGTAGGCGAACAGCACCGTCGGGCGTCCACCAGACTGGTCGGTGGCATGAAAGGCTTTGAGCAGCTCAGCCAGGTCGTGTCCGCCGAGATCGCCCAGCAGGCCTGGCAGGTCGTCGTCGGAGGTCTGGGCGAGGCACGCGGCGAGCGCGTCGCGGTCGGCAGTGGGCGCGTCGCAGATCACCCGCTCGCGCGCCTCGTTACCGCGCAGCCGGATCAGGTCCTGGTACTGCTCGTTTGGCATGTCGTCGATGCGGCGTCGCAACGCGTCACCGCCCGGGCTCGCGAAGGCGGCCTGCAACCGGCGCCCGTACTTCGCCTCCAGCACCTGCCAGCCGATGCCGCGGAACAACGCCTCCGTCTCCTGGACCTTGATGCCCGGGATGACCCGGTCGAGGCTCTGGCGGTTCAGGTCGACGATCCACAGGACGTTGCCCAGACGTGTGCCGCGGATCGTTTCGTCGCCGATGGCCTCCCAGATGTTGCCTTCGTCGAGCTCCGCGTCGCCGACCAGCGCGATGAAGCGGCGGGTCGGCTGGCCCTGGTCGGGATGGAAGTGGGTCATGGCGTAGCGGTCGGCGAGCGCCGCGAACAACGGCGCGGCGGCGCCCAGACCGACCGACCCCGTCGAGAAATCCACCGGATCGGGGTCCTTGGTGCGACTCGGATAGGCCTGGAGTCCGCCGAACGCGCGCAAGGTCGTCAGGTGGCGGCGCTCGAGGTTGCCCAGCAGGTACTGCACGGCGTGGAAGACGGGACTGGCGTGGGGTTTGATACTGACGCGGTCGCCCGGCTGCAGCCAGCCGCCGAAGTACAGCGCGGTCACGATCGAGACGACCGAGGCGCTGCTGGCCTGGTGGCCGCCGACCTTGGTGTGGTCGGCGTTAGGGCGCAGGTGGTTGGCCTCGTGGATCATGCGCGTGGCGAGCCACAGCACGCGTCGCTGGATCTGATCGAGGGTTGCCACGTCCACCGACATGCTCGATGAGCGTAGCGCACCCCCCGCTCTGAGGCGCGCTGCGCAGTCTGGAATACCCTCGGGGCGCCCGGGGTTATCACTGGACGTGACCAACGACGCGCCTGATCCGACTCGATTGCCTGCTCTGTACCTCGGCCACGGCGCGCCGCCGCTCGTCGACGATCCCATCTGGCCGTCCCAGCTGCGCCTGTGGTCGGCTGACATGCCCCGTCCGAAGGCGATCCTGGTCGTCTCGGCTCACTGGGAAGAGGCCCCGCTCACGCTCGGCGCGACGAGCCCGGTGCCGCTCGTTTACGACTTTTACGGGTTTCCGGCGCACTACTACCAGGTGACGTATCCCTCGCCCGGCGCGCCCGCGCTGGCCGACCGTGTGCGCCAGCTGCTGTCGCCGGTGATGCCCGTCGCGCACGACCCGCGGCGCGGGCTCGACCACGGCGCCTATGTGCCGCTGCTGGTGATGTACCCGGAAGCCGACATCCCGGTGCTGCAAATGTCGATGCCCAGCCTGGATGCGCGGACGCTGCTCGAGGTCGGCCGACGCCTGGCGCCGCTGCGCGACGAGGGCGTCCTGATCATGGGCAGCGGCTTTCTCACCCACGGCCTGCCGTTCGTGTCATTTGCGGACCCTGAGGCAACTCCGCCGAGCTGGTCGGCGGAGTTCGATGCCTGGACCGCGGAAGCGCTCGCGCGCCGTGACGTCGACACGCTGCTGGACTACCGCCAGCGAGCCCCGGCGCTGTACTTCGCCCACCCCACAGTGGACCACTTCGTCCCGCTGTTCGTGTCGCTGGGCGCCAGCCTGGAGACGCTCGACGACCAGCGCACCGTCATCGACGGCTACTGGTTCGGTCTGTCCAAGCGCTCCATTCAGTTCAACTGAGGGCTATAGCTTCAAGAGCCTGCGGGCGTTGCCGTTGAACAGCTTGTCTTTGTCTTCGGCGGACAGCGGCACGGTCTCCATCCACTTCATGCCTGGCTCGTTGTCGACATACGGCCAATCGACGGAGAACAGGACGCGATCGATGCCCATCTCCAGGATGGCGCACAGCAGCGCGGGCGTGCTGAAGTGACCGCTGGTCGTAATCCAGAAGTGGTTCGAGAACGTTTCCTTGAAGCGCACGGGCCTGTTGCCCGGACGCTTCAGCGCCTGGTCGATGCGGTCCACCACGTACGGGATTGACTCGCCCATGTGGCCGATGATGATCTTCAGGTTCGGGAGCTCGTCGAACAGTCCACTCAGGATCATGCGCACCACCTGATTGGCGGTGTCGATGGTGAAGCCCCAGGCGGCGTTGCTCAGGGCGGGAAAGTCCGCCAGGTAGTCGGCGTAATAGGCCTGCGCCATCGCCGGGTGCGGCGGCCCCGGATGGATGTAGATGGGCACGTCCAGGTACTGGGCGCGCTCGTAGATCGGCCAGAACTTTTTCAGGTCGTGGAACTCCTCGCCACGGCTGCGACCGTGAATCATGGCGCCCTTGAAGCCGAGCCGGGTGACGGTGCGCTCCAGCTCGTCGGCGGCGGCGCGAGGATCGGTCGTGGGTAGTCCGGCAAAGGCTGCGAAGCGCTCGGGATTGCGATCGACCGCGTCGTGCAGCCGATCGTTAGCCTGAAGGGCCACCTGCCGCGCCTCGGCGGCATCGAGCTGCTGGAGTGGCGACGGCGCGTGCGAGATGACCTGCAGATCGATGCCGGCGGAGTCCATCTCGCGCAGCCGGACCTCGCCCAGGTCATTGAGTTTCGCCACGAGCGCTCCGTCCCGATCGCCGCCACCGCCACCGC
>CBJLVJ010000404.1:0-4113 GCA_966426465.1 uncultured bacterium
ACCCCAGGAGCACGCTCAACCCAGGACGCTACGTTGGCGGCATCTAGCAGCCCCCCGTCCCCGGCAGCAGTCCGTGCAGGGTCCCTCCGGGGCAGGCACTCCGTGCAGGATCCTTCCCGGGGTGGGCACTCCGTGCAGGGTCCCCTCCGGGGTGGGCACTTTCTGTGGGGGTCCCCTCCGGGGAAGTCACCTGATGTGTTGGAGGCAAACGCATGACACCGGTCGCAGCTGAACCTGAACGAGCACGCACCGTCGCGCATGCCAACGGCTCGGCCGGGCCCGAGGCGCGGCGCGCGGAGCTCCGTCAGATCCTCGACAAGAAGCTGATCAAAGAGTGCGTCCACTGCGGACTGTGCCTGGACTTCTGTCCAACCTACCGGGTGATGGGCACGGAGGCCGACTCGCCCCGCGGACGCATCTATCAGATCCGCCAGGTCTACGAGGGCAAAGTCAGCCCCGAGGACGACGACTTCCGCTTCCACATCTACGCGTGCCTCGACTGTCGAGCGTGCCAGACGGCGTGCCCCTCAGGCGTGCAGTACGGCGCCATCATCGAGGCGGCGCGCGCCATTGCTGAGCCGGTCGCCCCGTCCGAGAAAACGGTTGGTCGAGCCATCCTGGGCAGCGTCTTCACCCGCAAGCCGCTGCTCGATGCTGCTGGTCTGGGACTGCGCATGTACCAGCGCAGCGGCCTGCAGAGCCTGGTGCGCAAGTCCGGCGCGGTGCGCCTGCTGCCCGCGCGTCTGCGCGAGATGGAGGCCATGCTCGGCCCCGCGCAGGGCGGCATCTTGCGCTGGAAGGCGCCGCAGGTGACGCCCGCCCGTGGTCCGGTGCGCTATCGCGTCGGGTTCATCGAAGGCTGCATCATGCCGCAGCTGTTCGGGGATACCAACGCCGCGACCGTCCGCGTACTGGCGGCCAACGGCTGCGTGGTATTCAGTCCGCCCAGGCAGGGCTGCTGCGGCGCGTTGCAGATGCACACCGGCGACCGCGAGACGGCGCGCGACCTGGCCCGCCGCAACATCGACGCGTTCGAGGGGCTCGGCCTGGACGCCATCATCATCAACGCCGCCGGCTGCGGCTCGACATTGAAGGAATACGGCCACCTGCTGTCTGACGATCCGGCCTACGCCGAACGCGCCGCCGCGTTCACGGCGAAGATGAAGGACGTCTCGGAGTTTCTGGCGTCGATCGACCTGGTGCCGCCGACGCGGCCGCTGCCACTGCGGGTGACCTACCAGGATGCCTGCCACCTGGTCCACGGCCAGGGTATTCGCAACCAGCCGCGCCAGCTGCTGAAGATGATCCCGGGCCTCGAGCTGGTGGAGATGAAAGAATCTGACCAGTGCTGCGGCAGCGCGGGCATCTACAACCTCACGCACTACGACGTGTCGATGAAGGTGCTCGAGCAGAAGATGGACAACGTCCTGGCGACCAACGCCACGGCCATTGTCGCGCCGAACCCGGGCTGCACCATGCAGCTGGCCTACGGCCTCCGCCAGCGCGGCGCCGAGATGAAGCTGTACCACGTGGTCGACCTGCTCGACATGGCTTACCGGTAAATTCCTCCGGAGGGGACCCACGGAGGTAGTGCGCCTCAGCGGCGCACGAGCCGCCAGAGGGCGTTGACCTCCTCGGAGCGGAAGGCCACCGACACCAGGCCGTAGAGCACAGCGCCCGAGCTCACGCACAGCACGAGCAGCAGCGCCTCGCCAGGCGTGCCGTACGGCCGCAGCAGCGGATCGAGCTGTCCCGCCAGCCAGGCCACGGGCAGGCCCATGACCAGGCTGGCGGCCAGAATGCGCAGCGCCGGCGTGGTCAGACGACCGATGGTGAGCCCGGGCATGCGGTGCGACACGAACCGCAGCAGCACGCTCGCTTCCACCAGCGCCGCGATCGAATTCGCCAGCGCCAGCCCACGAAACGTGAGCCCCGTTTGCATCAGCAACAGGCTGGCGACGACGTTCACCCCGACCGCCAGCACAGCCGCGAGCACGGGCGTACGCGTGTCGTGCCGCGCGTAAAACACCCGATCCACGATTTCAACCGTGGCGTGGCCTGCCAGCCCAAGGGCGTAGAAGACCATCGCCGAAGCCGTGCCCACCGTGGAGGCGCTGTCGAACTGGCCGCGCTCGAAGACCAGGCGGATCAGCGGCTCACCCAGCACAATCAGCCCGATGCTGGCCGGCATGGTCAGGAACAGGATCATGCGCAAGGACAACAGAAATACCTGCTGGAACCCGGCGCGGTTCTCGAGCGCGCTTTCTTCCGACAACGTGGGGAAGACCGCCGTGCCAACCGCCATAGCCAGCGAGAGCGGCATCATGATCAACTGCCAGGCGTAATTCAGGTAGCCGATACTGGCGGCGCCGAGAAACGAGGCGAGCACAATCGCCGACAGCACCTGGTTGAGCTGCACGACGCCGAGGCCGAGAACGCGTGGGGCGAAGAGCCGCACGACCTCGCGGACACCCGTGTGCGCGAGATCGATCACAGGTCGCCAGCGCATGCCCAGCCGCAAACAGAACGGCAGTTGGACCAGCAAATGGAGCACGGCGCCCACGACCGCGCCGAGCGCCAGACCATAGATGCCGAGCGGCCCGCTCAAGAGCAGCGCGGCGGCAATGATCGCCAGGTTGTACAGCAGCGGCGCCATGGCTGCGATCGCGAAGCGGTTGTAGGAATTCAGGACGCTCGAGCAGAACGTGCTGACGGCAAACACGGCGGGCGAGATCAGCAGGATGCGCGTCAGGCTGGCGACCAGGTCGCGAAACTCGGCGTCCTGGCCGGCGACCCAGACGTCCATGATCGGTCGCGCAAAAACCGCCAGCACCACCGAGGTCGTCAACGCCACCAGGGCAAAGATGTTGATGACCGAGCTGGTCAGATGCCACGCCTCGTCGTCGCGGCCGAGCGTGTGGTAGCGCTTGAAGACGGGGATGAACGCCGAGCCGACGGCCCCGCCGACGAGCACCTGAAACACCACGTCGGGTAGGGCGATGGCCGCCACGTACGCCCCGTACTGCGGGCCGGCGCCGAAATGGGCCGCGATGACGATGTTCCGCACGGCGCCCAGCAAGCGGCTCAGCAGGAAGCCGGTCATCACGACGAGCGCACCCTGCGCCAGACGGCGCATGCGCTCCACCGCCGGCGCGCCGCTGGCGACTGTCGCCGGTCGGGCTACCATGCCCCGCTCTTGACGCGTCCGCCGACGGCGCGGATGCGCGCCGCGACGGCCCGGTGCGCGTGTTCCTCGAGCGTATCGTCGAGCGGCTCGAGTGTGACGGGCTGCTGCAACCGGTGGCTGAGCGCCGCGGCCAGCAATCGGTCGGCCAGCCACGGGTTCTTGGGCAGCAGTGAGCCGTGCAGGTAGCAGCCGACGGCGCTCCTGTAGACGGCGCCCTCGGTACCATCCTCGCCGTTGTTGCCGGCGCCGACGAGGGCGCGCCCGAGCGGTAGCACGCCACGCCCCAGGTACGTTCGGCCTGAATGATTCTCGAAACCAACGAGCGTTCGGCGCTGGCCATCCAGATCGGTCTCGACGAGCACGTTGCCGATGTGCCGCCTCGGGCCGGGCACGCTGCGAATGTCGAAGAGCCCGGCGCCAGGCAGCTGCTGGCCGTCGACCGTGGTGTAGCTCTGGCCGAGCAGCTGGTAGCCACCGCACACCGACAGGAGCGCCGCGCCGTCCTCCACGGCCTGGCGCACGGCTTCGCCCTTCTGCTGCAAGAAGTCGGGCGAGACCACAGCCTGCTCGCGATCCTGGCCGCCGCCGAAGAACACCAGGTCGACCTCGGCAGGATCCAGCGTGTCGCCGAGCGTGAGCTCCGTTACGTCAACCGCAATGCCGCGCCACTCGGCACGCCTGACCAGCGCGAGCACGTTGCCACGGTCCCCGTACACGCTCATCAGGTCCGGATAGAGATGCACCAGCCGAAGGGGACCCATCAACCAGTCTCCGACCTGTCAGCCGGCAGCCGGCGGCCAGCAGCTAGTAGCGAACAGCTGATCGCTAGTCTTCCCAGAAGCCACGCACGTATCCCGTCCTTTGAAGGATGTCTCGCATCGCGAGCATGGCCGTGTAGGTCGGCAGCACGTACACCGTTTCGCTCG